>NZ_JBHXFA010000136.1:0-19528 GCF_042724175.1 Streptomyces sp. NPDC127084 | reverse complement strand
GACCGCGACCGCGACGAGCACCATCATGTCGAGCGTCCGGGCACGCAGGGCCCGCAGCGCACCCCCGAAGAAGATCGCGCACGAATAGAAGATCACCGGAAGGCTCAGCAGCAGCGCCCACACGTCCTGCCGCAGCCCGAACGGCACCGGCGCCCGCAGCCCGAACACCTCCTCGCCAATCGGCGACCAGATCACGATCGGTACGGAGAAGAGCGCGGCAACCAGGAAGCGGTTACGCAGGTCGGCGGCCATGCCCGCCATCGACATGTCGGCGTGGCCGACATGCCCCGTCTCCTCGTCCGCAGGGGGCGGCTCCTCCGACGCCGCGGAAACCTCCGGCTGCGGTTCGGGGAGCGCGTGAGCCCCGGGTTCGACCACCGCTATCGGGGCACCGGACGGAAGCCCTGGTGGATCGGGTTCGGCCATGGCATCGCAGATATGGGACGGTACGACCTGGCCCGCGCAGTGGTAGCCGCACTCGGTCACCCACCGCCGTAGCCTGGCCAGCGAGGTCCGGCGCGGGTCGAAGACGACCGTGGCCGCCTGCGCCACGGGGTTGACCTCGACATCCAGCACACCGGGTCGCCGACCGAGCACCGATTCGACCGTGCCCTGCTGCGACGCCCAGTCGAGACCGCGCACATCAAGCACGGCCGTGCTGCGCTCCTTGGACGGAGCCGCCGACTCATCCTGCTGGTGGCCGCCTGGGAGACCGGACATGGTCACAACTCCTCGTGGCTGCGGATGCTGCCGGCCCACGACACCTACCCGAGGCCTGGGAATCGCGACAGTGACCCGATCACAGCACCAGTGTCACGCGAGGACTCAGCGCCCGCCTGGTGAACGCAGGGTTGGATGGCCGCTACGGAAAGTAGGGGGAAGGGAGTCGAGTCGATTGCCGGTCCGGGCTGTCCGGTTCGTTCCCGGAACAGCCATCGCGAGGAGGTCCTGACGGTCCACAGCTGTAGAACGACTATTGACGCCGCTCGCTTGCGGCGACGCCGGGTCCCGCCCAACCGTGCGCGATGGGGCACGTACCCCAGGTCTGAAGAACACCCGGCCAACCCAGCACCACGACAAGCAGGCCAACTGGACACGCACGCCTGGATCGCATGGTCTGATCTGGACTCACTGCCAGACCCGGTTGAGCCGCCGCAGTTGCTGCCTGTGCTCGGCACCCTGGTGCCGGTCGGTCCGTGGCCTGATCGGGATTCCGCATGACGTGAGGTCACAGCGTGCGTCCTCCAGGGGCAGATCTGGTGGCCGGGCGGGGGTGGGATGCGGTGGGCCGCCAGGGAGGGGGCGCGCTTGGCTTAGACGCCCGTACCTGCTTGCGCAGGGCCGCGGCCTGACTGACGGCGAACGCCGCGACCCGCGACCTCGACCGCCTCAGCGGCAAGGAGGGCGGTGAACAAGGCGTCCCACGGCCGGATCGCCGCAAACACCCCGATCGCCGTCGCCGCGACGACGTTGACGGCGAGCACCCCGGTCAACCACAGCCGTAGCCGGGGCGACGGGCTCACCCCTACCCGGTGGCATCGTGCCGACGTGCGCCCGGAACCAGGGGCGTGGGTGTGCGCCCCAGAGGGTGCGGGCATCCCCGTGTCGTGGCCCCGGGCGAACTGGAGATGGACGGCCGGTGATGGTCAGCCCGAGCAGGCGCACCAGCGGCTCTCCCGTCAAGGGACAGCGGACCGGCGCCGGACACACCCGCCGCCCCGGGGTGACGGATCACCCTCTGGCGGCGAGCAGATGGTCCATCGCCAGCTGGTCGAGGCGTTCGAAGGCCATGCCCCGCGCAGCAGCAGCGGGCACGTCGAACTCCTCGAACGCCGTGCGGTCGGCGAGCAGTCCGGCCAGCCCGTCCTCGGCCGTGGGGAGGGCGAGTTCGTCGAGGCGTGCCGCGCGCAGGGCATCCGCCACCTCCGGGTCCGCACGGAAGGCCGCGGCACGCTCCTTGAGGATCAGGTAGTTGCGCATGCAGCCCGCGGCGGACGCCCACACACCGTCGAGGTCCTCCGTGCGCGGCGGCTTGAAGTCGAAGTGGCGCGGTCCCTGCCACCTCGCGCCCTCCAGCAGGTCGACGAGCCAGAACGCAGCCCGCAGGTCACCGGCGCCGAAGCGCAGGTCCTGGTCGTACTTGGCGCCGCTCTGCCCGTTGAGGTCGATGTGGAAGAGCTTCCCGGCCCATAGTGCCTGCGCGATGGCGTGCGGGAAGTTCAACCCCGACATCTGCTCGTGGCCGACTTCGGGATTCACCCCGTACAGCTCGGGCCGCTCCAGTCGTTCGATGAAGGCGAGGGCGTGGCCGACAGTCGGAAGCAGGATGTCGCCGCGCGGCTCGTTCGGCTTGGGCTCGATGGCGAAGCGAAGCTCGTAGCCCTGTTCGGTGACGTACTGGCCGAGCAGGTCGAACGCTTCCTTCATCCGGTCCAGGGCGGTGCCGACGTCCTTCGCCGCACCGGACTCCGCTCCCTCGCGGCCGCCCCAGGCGACGTACACGCGCGCGCCGAGCTCCACGGCCAGGTCGATGTTGCGGATGGTCTTGCGCAGTGCGTATCGCCGTACGTCGCGGTCGTTCGCGGTGAAGGCGCCGTCCTTGAAGACCGGGTGGGTGAAGAGGTTGGTCGTCGCCATGGGGACGACCAGTCCTGTTTCCTCGAGCGCCCGCCGGAAACGCTTCACGTGCGTCTCGCGCTCTGCTTCCGCCGTGCCGAACGGAATCAGGTCGTCGTCGTGGAAGGTGACACCGTACGCACCGAGGTCAGCCAATCGGTGCACGCTCTCGGCCGGGTCGAGGGCCCTCCTGGTGGCGTCGCCGAACGGGTCCCTGCCCTGCCAGCCGACGGTCCACAGGCCGAAGGTGAACCGGTCCTCAGGGGTCGGTCGGTAGCTCATCGATCGTCTCCTCACATCCGCCCCCGGTCTATTTCATCATTTCCCTTGACAAATGAGTATCTGAAGGCGCCGCCGGGGATGACACAGTGCGGACGAGACGCGAACGGAGCAGATCCATGGCCGTGCCGGAAGGTCCACTGGTCGTCGGCGTCGACAGCTCCACCCAGTCGACGAAAGTGCTGGTCGTCGACGTCGCTACGGGCCGCACCGTGGCGAGCGGCCAGGCCCCGCACACGGTCACGGGCGAGGGCGGGGCCAGGGAGAGCGACCCGGAGGAATGGTGGCGGGCGCTCGGCGAAGCGCTGCACCAGTGCGGCGCTCCGGCCCGGCGTGCGGGCGCGCTCGCCGTCGCGGGACAGCAACACGGACTGGTGACCCTGGACGGGCGGGGACGACCCGTGCGCCCCGCCGTGCTGTGGAACGACGTGCGGTCCGCGGCTCAGAGCGAACGGCTGGTGGAAGGTCTCGGCGGCGCGAAGACCTGGGCCGAGCGCACCGGCATCGTGCCGGGCACGTCCTTCACGGTCAGCAAATGGATGTGGCTGCGCGAGCAGGAGCCGGATGCCGCCGCGGCCGTCCGCGCCGTGCGGCTGCCGCACGACTTCCTCACCGAGCGACTCACCGGCCGGGCCGTCACCGATCGCGGGGACGCCTCGGGCACGGGCTGGTGGACACCGTCGACGAGAGCCTACGACCCGGAGGTCCTCGGGCTCGTGCGCCTCTCCCCCGCGCTGCTGCCCGAGGTCATCGCCCCCTTCGAGGCGGCGGGGACGGTCCGCGAACTGCCAGAGCTGCCGCTGCCGACGGGCGCCCTCGTGGCACCGGGCACCGGGGACAACGCGGCCGCAGCCCTCGGCCTCGGTCTCCGCGACGGGCAGCCGGTGCTCAGTCTGGGCACGTCCGGCACCGTGTTCACGACGTCGTCGCATCCGCGAGCGGATCCGACCGGGACGGTGGCAGGCTTCGCCGACGCCCGGAGCGGATGGCTTCCGCTCTCCTGCACGCTGAACTGCACGCAGGCTGTCGACCGGGTCGCCGCGCTGCTGGGCCTGGACCGGGAGGCGGTGGAGCCCGGTGGCAAGGAGGTCCTGCTGCCGTTCCTCGACGGTGAGCGTACGCCTCAACTTCCGCACGCTGCCGGCCTGGTGTACGGGATGCGGCACGACACCACGCCGGGCAGGCTGCTGCAGGCCGCTTACGACGGGGCCGTGTACGCCCTCCTCGACGCGCTCGGGAAGGTCCTCTCGCAGGACGCCGACGAGAACGCTCCGCTGCTGCTCATCGGCGGTGGCGCGCGGGGCGCCGCGTGGCGCGGGACGGTGCGTCGGCTGTCGGGCCGGGCTGTCCGGGTGCCCGACTCCCGCGAGCTCGTCGCCCTGGGCGCCGCGGCCCAGGCGGCTGGAGTGCTCACCGGCGAGGACCCCGCGGACGTCGCCCGCCGCTGGGGCACGGCGGACGGCCCGTCGTACGACCCGCTTCCGGTGGACCGGGACGTGCTGGACCGGATTGGCACCGTGCTCAGCGGCGGCGACGCACTGTTGCGCGGGGAGTTCCCGTCATGACCCTGCCGTCCTCCGCCGCATCCGGGGGCGCTCCGCCCCACATCCAGCAGGACATACACCGGCGCGACCTGTCGCTGGTGCTGGACGCCCCTGCCGTCCACGGACCGCTCGGTCAGGCGATCGGGACGGCTACGTGACCCGGATACACCGCCCGCCCGAGCCCGCAGCACCCGTAGGAGCCTGTCGGGGCCGTCAGTCCGAGAAGGAGTGGAACAGCTGCCAGGCGAGTGGCTTGGGCTGGAAGGACGTGGACTTGCGCGGCATCAGCACCCCGCTCTCGGCGAGGATGCGCACCTCCTCCTCGGCGGGCGGGGCCAGCAGGGCGAGACTGCCGCCGGCAGGACAGGCCTGGGTGCGGAGCTCGTCCGGGCTGCCGAGGTCGTCCTCGTGCACATGGCGCACCGAGGCATCAGCATCCGGTACGCCCCAGATATCACGAATAAACAACTCGTCCAGAACAGCGGCGTCCAGTCGCTGCCAGGCGGGTGGCCTGCCCGCGAGCGCACGGCGTACGGCGTCCAGGCGCGGCTCGCTTATCACCCAGCCCCGGCCTGCCCCAAGCAGCAGAATCTCGCCGCGCCGGGGGACGCGTAGCCCCGGGCCGAGCGGTGTGACCCGGGCGACCGCAGCCGCCCTGCGCGCCGCGACAACGGGATCGAGGCCGTCGATGCCCCGGTGGATGGCGGCCAGCCGCAGGGGATACCGCCCGGAGTCCACCACCAGCGCGGGCAGCAGATCCCACGGGCCCGGGCTGCCACCGAACTCCTCCCGGATCCGGAATGCGGCGGCGAACCGGTGGTGGCCGTCGGCGACCAGTGCCCGACGCTGCCTCAACTCCCGCTGGACGACCTGCTGCTGTGCGGTCTCAGCGATGACCCAGTAGGTGTGCGCGATGTCCCGCGGTCCCGCCGCCGTCCACTGCGGCGGACCGGAGGTCACCGCATCGAGTACGTCCTCGGTGCCGCTGCCGCCGCGCACGGTGAGCAGGAGCGGTTCGCCATGGCCGTGCATCGCCCCGACGAGCCGTCGCTGGAAGTCGACCCGGGCGGGCACGACGCCCTCGTGCGGAAGGACCGCTCCTGCGGATGCTGTCAGCTGCAGAGCACCGATGACGCCCCGCTGGATCAGCCGTCCCGCGCGGCGCTGCTCCTGGACGTACAGGGCAGGCCGCGCCGTGGTGGGGTAGATCAGTGGTCCGGGGTGGACCCCGCGGAACGGGTGAAGGACGACTCCCGGCGGGGATGGTGGCACTGCCGCCCCCGGTCCGTCGAGAAGAGCCTGCCCAGCGCCTGCTGCGGCGCCGGTGCCGCTATGCCCGCGATGCGCAGACTCTCCCAGAGCCCTGCCTGGTTCGAGGTGATGACGGGCATGCACAGGTCGCTCTCCAGATGTCCGATCGCCGCCAGCGTGCGGAATCCGCTGCCCGCCATGAGCACTCCGTCGGCATCTGCGGGGAGCGTGCGCCTCACCTGGCGGCACACCTCGTCGGGGTCCACATGCCACTGCCCGCCGTGGTCCCACACTTCCCAGGGCTTCATGTTCCGCCACCCGGTGCCGAGGTCGAAGAGGTGTGTGCCGGCGACCGGGAAGCCGGCGTCGGCGAAGTATCTCTCCCCGGCCTCGACAATGGCGGGCTTGAACCAGGGCGGGACCACCAGATAGGGACGGGTCACCCCGGACTCCCGCAGCGCCGCGGTCATCGCGGACGCGACCGTGGTCACCGGTACCGCGTGCGCGGCCCGGGTGGCCCGGTCGATGAAGCGCTGATCGAAGCCCACGCCGCCGAAGAAGCTGCTCGTGGTGAAGCAGAGACAGATGGCATCGAGCTCCATGGCGCCGAGGGCGTCCAGCCCTCTCGCCAATTCGGCGGAGCCCGCGACCCGCTCGGCGGGGTCCTCGCCATAGTCCTCGGAGCCCGGCTGGCGCGGACTCCCGAACCGTGCCGCGTGAACGGAGACTCCGGGCGGCGCCATCGCCCAGAACTCCGTTTCGGGAACCGGGTCCTTGTCGATCACCAGGATGCCGATACGGGCCCGCCGGCCCCAGAGATCCACCGTCATCTCACACCGCTTCACGGGCGCGGGCCGTCGGTTGGGACGCCCCTGCGGCGGCGGACGCCCGGCGGCGCAGCGTGATGCGGTTCTCGGCGAAGGCCAGGGCCGCGAGGACGACGACCGTGCCCACCACCATGTTCCAGGTGACGGCCTCACCCAGGATGGTGGCACCGATGGCCACCGCGGTGACCGGGACAAGGTAGTTGACCGCGGAGGCCGTGGTCGCCCCCACATCGGCGATGAGCCGGAAGTAGAGCAGATACGCGAGTCCTGTGCCGACCGTGCCGAGGACGAGGATGCTGAGCCCCACGCTCCAGGAGACGGAGGGCGTTTCCCAGGCGAACGCGGGGGTCACCGCGGCCTGCAGGAACAGTGCGGCGATGATCTGGGAGGCCGATGCGGCCAGCGGGGCGAGTCCTCGCTGGGCGAGGAACCGCCGTACGTAGACGGTCTGCGCCGCGTAGCACGCCGCCGCGCCGATCACGGCGACCTGCCCCTTGAGCGAACCCGCGGCGCTCTGCCAGGGCGAGATGACCAGCACCACACCGGCGAATCCCAGCAGCAGGCCGCCCGTCTTGCGCCAGGTCACCTTCTCCGTCGGCAGGAAGAAGGCCGCGGCGCCGAGTGTCAGCAGGGGCGTCGCTCCGATCAGCACACCGGCCATCGCCGCGCTCGTGTGCTGTTCACCCCAGGCGAGCAGCAGGAAGGGCAGCACCATGCCGAGGACCGCCGTGACGGCGATATGCCCCCAGGCGGAGCCAGGGGATGGCAGCCGCACCTTGGCGACCTTGATGACCACGAGGAGCACGAGCGCGCCGAGCAGCAGCCGGGCGAGCACGAGCTGGCTCTCCGAGAGCCCGTCGAGGGACACCTTGATGAAGGTGTAGCTGGCGCCCCAGATCAGGCCCAGGAGGACAAAGCGGAGAACATTTGCCTTGTTCATGGTTACCTCTCTCTTGCGTTCGGGACTCGCCCGCGCCTCGCAGCCGCTATGCGCGGGCCAGTTCGGGGATGCTCGACAGCCCGTGCTCGAAGTCCTCGTCGGAGAGCGCGTCATCGGGCAGGGCGCCCGAGAAGTACTTGTCGTAGGCGGTGAGATCGAAATTGCCGTGGCCCGACAGGCCGAACAGGATCGCCTTGGATTCGCCCCGCTCGCGGCAGCGCAGCGCCTCGTCGACCGTCGCACGGATCGCATGGGTGGACTCGGGCGCCGGCAGGATTCCCTCCGCCCTGGCGAAGAGGACACCGGCCTCGAAGCACTCGTTCTGCCGCAGCGCCACCGCCTCCATCAGCCCGTCCTCGACGCACCGGCTGATGAGGGGGGCGATGTTGTGGGCGCGCAGCCCGCCCGCGTGGACCGGCGGCGGCACGAACCCATGGCCGAGTGTGTGCATCCGGAACAGCGGTGTCATCCGTCCCGCGTCGGCGTAGTCGTAGGCGATACGTCCGCGGGTGAGCGTCGGGCAGGAGGCCGGCTCGGCCGCGATCAGCCGCACGGGGCGGCCGCCGTTCAGCCGCTCTCGCAGGAAGGGGAACGCGAGCCCGGCGAGGTTGCTGCCGCCGCCCGAGCAGCCCACGACGATGTCCGGGTAGTCCTCGGCGAGCTCCAGCTGGCGGATCGCCTCCTGCCCGATCACAGTCTGATGGGCGCAGACATGGTTGAGCGCGCTGCCGCGGGTGTAGCCGATCTCCGGATTGGCGTATGCGACTTCGAGGGCCTCGGACTTGGCGACACCGAGGCTGCCCGGGTGGTCGGGGCGCTCGGCGAGAATCCTCCGGCCGATCTCGGTCTCGACACTGGGACTGGCCACACAGGTGGCGCCGAAGGCCTCCATCAGCGCACGCCGGTAGGGCTTCTGCTGATAGCTCACCTTCACCATGAAGACCTGGGCGGTCATTCCGAAGAAGGAGGCGGCGAGGGCGATGGCACTGCCCCACTGGCCCGCCCCGGTCTCGGCGATGAGCGATGTCTTGCCCTGCTGCTTGTTGTAGTACGCCTGGGCCAGGGCGCTGTTGGGCTTGAAGCTGCCGGTCGGTGCCACGCCTTCGTACTTGTAGTAGATACGGGCGGGGGTGCCGAGTTCCTTCTCCAGCCTGCGGGCGCGGTAGAGCGGGGTCGGCCGATACTGGGCGTAGAGCTGCCGGACCTCGGCGGGGATCTCGAACTCCGGCTCGGTGCTGAGCTCTTGCTCGACGAGCGGCGCGGCCATCGAACGGCCGAGTTCGCGCGGGCCCAGCGGGGTGAGTGTCGCCGGGTCCAGGATGGGGGCGATGTCCGGCAAGTCGGCGGCGAGGTTGTACCAGGTCGTGGGGATGTCGGATTCGGCGAGGGTGTACTTGATCGGGTAGGTCATGACGCCTCTCTGACTCTGCGGGTTGGATGGCTGCGTACGAGGGGTGTGCCGACGCAGGGGCTTCGCGCGCTAGGCACGTACTCAGGGCCTATGGGCGTCCTGAGGTACGGGCTACGAGGCAGTGGCCTCAGCGACCAAGGAGCCTGCCTGGACCTTTTCCGGTGTCTCGAACATCCGGGGGTGCTTGGTGCGCAGAGCGGACATCACCGTGTCGTACGGAAAGTCATCGAACTCCCCGTGCATCTCCAGGAATTCCATGTGCGCGTGGCCTTCGAGATCGTGCGGGTGGTACAGGCTGTCGGAAAGTCCGTCGAACTCCAGAGGTCCGATCTTGTAGAGCAGACACAACGTCCTGTTGAAGACGGGGGTGGCCTTCACCCATGTCCCGTTCAGATACACCGAGGTCAGCGCATGGTAGAAGACATCGCCGCCGACGAATTCCTTGAGCCGGTCCGAGGCCAGATGGTTCCGTACGCTCCCGTACACCAAGCGGCTCGGGATCCCCGCGGCGCGCACGGCCGCCGCGTAGAGGATCGACTTGTGCACACAGAACCCGCTGCCCCGACGCACGACGGAGCTGGCCCGTAGCCCCTGCCGTGACATGTCGGCGCCATAGACCTCGTAGAACAGGTCGTCGCGGACGGCGTAGTAGAGCTTGACAGCCCGCTCCACCGGGGTCAGGGCGGTGTGGCCCTCGCCCAGTACGCCCGATACGAACGACCGCACCTCGGGCGACTGGTGGTCGAGGAACTCGGTCGGTTTCAGCAGCTCGTCGAACTGTGTTTCCGTCTCTTCCATGGGTGCCCCCTCACAGATCCAGCATTTTGGCTATGCGCTGACGTTGGACCTCCGAGGTTCCCGAGTAGATGGTGCCGCCCACCGCATTGCGCAGATCGCCTTCGATTCCGTATTCACTCGTGTAGCCGCGAGCTCCGAAGATCTGCACCGCGGCCAGTGCGGAGGCGAGGTTGTTCTCGCTCACGACGAGCTTGGTGATCGCCAGATCCGTGGTGACGGACTCGCCCTCGGTGAACTTCTGCGCGGTGTCGTGCAGCCATTTCCTCGACGTCTCGACGCCGATCTTCATTTCCACGATCTTGTTCGAGACGGACTGGAAGGACCCGATACTCTGCCCGAACTGCCGGCGCGCCGCAGCGAATTCGGTGACCTTGTCGAGACGGTGCCGCATCTCGCCGAGAGAGATACTGAACGAACTCAGGATCTCCCACTTGAGAACGTAGTCCATGACAGTGAAGCCGATACCCTGCTTTCCGATCACATGACCGGCCGGCACCCGGCAGTCGTCGAAGGAGAGCTCGCAGTACGGTGAACTGCGCAGCCCCATCTTTTCGTTCGCAGGATGGACCGTGAGGCCGGGTGTCCCTCGCTCGACGACGAATGCGGTGAGTCCGAAGGGGCCGGGCTCGCCGGTCCTGGCGTACACCACGATCACATCCGCCACCGGGCCGTTGCTGATGAAGGCCTTGCGCCCGTTCAGTACGTATGCGTCACCATCGGCGGTGGCCGTGGTGTGCATGTGCATCGCGTCGGAACCGCCCTCAGGCTCCGTGATGGCATGGGCGCCGAGCACGGCACCCGAGCAGATTCCCGGGAGCACGCGGGATTTGAGATCGTCGGAGCCGAATCGCTGCACCGGAATTCCCACGCTGACCATTTGCGTGGAGACGGAGAAGTTCAGCCCGCCGTCCCGGCAGCCGTGGCCGAGGTCCTCCAGTACGCACATGGTGCTCAGAAGGTCCTTTTCCAGACCGCCCCAGCGCTCCTCGAAGGGCACACGCAGAATTCCTGATGCGCTTACCGACTCCCAGGTGTCGGCGGGGAAGACCCCTGCCCGGTCGTTTCTGAGATGGTCCGCACCGAGTTTGGGGTGCCACCGTCGCAGATCGTCGCGCAGGGCACGCTGCTCCGGTGTCCACTTGATCACCACGTCGCACTCCCGTCAGCTGTAGTGGGAGAAGCCCGCCGTGTCGAGCTGGTGCCGCTCGTCACCACGCAGGGCCGGGGAGAAGACGCAGACCAGCCGGAGGTCCTCGTCGGGTGAGGCGATGAGGTAGTGGGCGTCGTGCTCGTCGAGGGCGTACATGGTGCCGGGCGTGATCGGGTGGATGTTGCCCTGGGTGTCGACGACCTGTCCGCTGCCGGAGATGCAGTAGCACGCTTCCAGGTGCTTGAGGTACTGCAGGGCCGACTCGGTGCCCGCCCGCACCACGGTGTCGGTGAGGCTGTAACTCATGCCGTCGGCCTCGGTGAGCAGACGGCGGCTCAGGCCGTTACCCCATTCAACGGCTTCGAGTTCCGCGATGCTGCGAACGATCACGGGATTTCCCCTTCCTTTGCGAATCCGATGTCAAGCTTCAGACACCCGCCGGGGTGCTCCTGGAGGGTGAACGGCTGATGAGACCTGCGATGTCCTCGATGCTGCGGAAGTTCTCCGGGGAGATCTCGAGTGAATCGATGACCACGTCGAAGTGCCGGTTCAGCCAGTCGATGAGCCTCAGCAGATGGAGGCTGTCGATGACCCCGTTGTCGAGCAGATCGTAGTCGTGCGGGATCTCGTTGAACTCACCGTCTCCGAGGAGTTCGGTGACGATGAAGTGCTGTACGGCGTCCGCTGTTTCCATGTGTCACTTTCCCGTCGTCAGAGCGAGAGTGATTGCTTGCCGGTCGACTTTTCCCGTTCCGGTGCGTGGTAGTGCGTCCTCCGTGATGTGGACTCGCGCCGGGATGGCGGTCCGCACCAGCCGTTTCGCGCAGTGCTCGCGCAGCTGAAGCCCTCCGAGGCCGCTGCCGGGGACCCGGCGGACGACAGCACGCAGTGACTTCCCCGCGCTCGGGTCCGCTATCGCCACCACCGCGGCTTCGGCCACGGCCTCATGCTCGAGCAGGGCGTGTTCGACATCCAGCAGATTGATCCGCACACCACGCACTTTGACCTGGAAGTCATTCCGTCCCAGCAGAGTGAGAACACCATCGGCGTCCCGGTGCACCAGATCACCGGTGTGATACCAGACCCGTGAACTGTCGTCCCGACGCACAAAGGCCTTCTGCGCCTCCGGCGCGTTGAGGTATCCAGTCGCCTGAAATGGCGTGGATACGACGAGCTCGCCTTCTCCCGGGCCGTCCAGTACGGAGCCGTCCGAGGTGATGAGGAGCTGACTGACGCCGGGCAACGGGCGACCGATGGGCAGCCGGTCGGCATCGGATATGTCTCCCGTACCGGGGATCTCGTACAGGAAGCTGTCGTTGGTCTCGGTGCAGCCGTAGATGTTGTGGAACCGGGCGTCAGGGAACAGCTCCGGCAGTGCGTCGAGCACCGCCGAGCCGGCCGCCTCGCCGGTGACCATGACGTGCCGGACCCCGGGGAAGCCGCCTTCCTGCTCGTCCCCGGGCTCGAGCAGGAGCCGATACAGCATGGGAACGGCCTGGAGTACATCGGGCCGTGTGGTGCGGAGCAACTCCCGTAGGTGGACCGGGTTCGCCGCCCGGTCCTGGTCGACCAGAACGGCTCGGCCTCCGGCCTTGAGCGTGGCCCAGATGTCGAGCAGGCACAGATCGAAGTTGAGCGGTGCGTAGTTGAACACGGTGCTGTTGCCGTCGATACCGAACTGTTCCGCAGCCCAGTCGGTGAACCGGTCCAGCGCGTCCGCCGGCAGGGGCACGATCTTCGGTATGCCGGTCGACCCCGAGGTGGTGAGCATCAGTGCGGTGTCGGCGTGGTCGACCTCGACGGGATCGGGCACCGGTGTGCTCCGCACCTGCGGTTGCGGGTCAGTACCGGTACGCGGGGTCAGGGTCAGCACATGACGGCACCCTGCCTGGGCCACCAGCTTGTCCAGAGTGGTCGAGCCCAGCTCGGCGGACGGGAGGAGCAGTGGCCTGCGCTCCATCAGTGCCGCCAGGACGATGGCCACCGCCTCGGGTGACTTCTTGGCGACCAGGGCGAGCGCGGGCCCCTCGGTCGGGTCGAGCCCGCGGATCAGTGTGCGGTAGCGGTCGGTCAGCTCACCGAGGTCTCCATAGCTGATCTCGGTGCCGTGCCAGACGAGAGCCGGCTGCCCGGGAGTGTCCCGGATGGCCAGGGCCAGCGCCCTCACCAGTGAGTTCATACAGCAGTCGCACCGTCCTGTCCGCGGCTCGACGGTCCCGGCGGTCTGCCGGTCCAATCGACCATGGCGGCGCGATCTCGGGCGGCACTCGAACGTGTGTCGAGCGACGCGGGCAGCGCGAGACGGTTCGAGGTCCGTCAGGTCGAGTCCTCGACGCGGAAGGACTCGTACTCGTCGAACGCCTTGCGGGTGATCCCTCGTACGGAGCCTGCATCCTGGTCCCGTCGACCGTGATCGTGGTGCCCCTCAGGAGCGGGAGCCCCGCCTCGATCACGCCAGGATGATCAGCGCCTCTTGCCTGGCGTGCAACCACGCCGAGGGCGGGAGAATGCCGGAGAGCGCGGAGAGCACGCTCTCGCACCCGTACCTGGCCGAACGGACGATGACCGGTGGCTTTTGCGGGTGCGAGGCTGCGCATGGTTGTGCGCAGTGCCTGCCGTTCCCCGTTGCAGGGCCCAGTGCCCTCGCAGGACAAGCGGCGAGGAGCCAGGCGGCAAGCTCGCCCCGTTCGTCGGCGGTCCCGGGTGTCAGGCCATGGGCCGCGCTGAAGCGCCGGGACGCGTGTACGCCTGCTGCGGGGCAAGCGGTCCGTGTCCGGCAGGGCAGACGACGGCGGCCTGCACCGGCTCGCCGCACTCGCGGTGCAGGACCTCCAGTGGGGGGCCGTCCGAGTCTGCCGTGTACTGGTCGCCCCATTGCTTGAGAGCGATCATTGCCGGCCAGAGGTCCCAGCCCTTGCGGGTGAGCCGGTACTCGTGGCGGGTGCGGCTGCCGGGCTCGCGGTAAGGGACGATGTCCAGGATCCCGGCCACGACCAGCTTGCGCAGCCGGTCGGCCAGGACCGCATCGGAAAGCCCCACATGCCGCCGGAACTCGTCGAAACGCCGGATGCCGTTCATGGCGTCGCGGAGGATCAGCAGCGACCACTTCTCGCCGACCAGGTCGAGGGTGCGCCGGATCGTGCAGTTCTCGGTCGTCGTATCCAGCCACTTCATACGGCCATCCTAGGCTGGCTTCAGTGTTGACAGCCAGATATCCGTCTGGCTAGCTTCAATGAATAGAGTCAGCCACGAGAGGTAGCACCATGAGCAGGTCACGCACGTTCAGCTGGGATGACCCGAGCGTTTCCGCTGCCGCCGTCGGGCAGCAGAGCGGTCTCGACTTCCTCAATGAAATGCTGGCCGGTCGCCTCCCCGCCCCTCCGGTTGCTGCGGCCCTGGGATTCACTCTTGAGGAGGTCGAGTACGGCCGGGCGGTGTTCGCAATGGTCTCGGGTGAGGAGCACTACAACCCCATCGGCACCATGCACGGCGGCGTCTACGCGACCCTGCTCGACTCGGCAGCAGGTTGCGCGGTGCAGTCGACCCTCCCGGCGAGGACGGGATACACCTCGGTCGATCTGAATGTGAAGTTCCTGCGCCCGAGCACCGTCGACACCGGCAAGATCCGTGCCGTCGGCACCGTCCGCAACAGCGGCCGCCGCATGGCTCTCGCCGAGGCCGAACTCTTCGACTCCGCCGACCGGTTGCTGGCGCACGCTACCAGCAGCTGCCTGCTCTTCCCCGTCCCCCCGCGGTGATCCCTGAGGCAGTGCGCAGGGCGGGAACACGCGACAGGATGATCCCTGGCTTGTGATCAGACCCGCCTGCAGTCCGGATCATCGGGTGTTGCCCGCTCACAGGGACGGACGGGCACCTGCTGGACGGCGGCTGCTTCGGGGCCCTTGACGGCGCAGGCCCTGGCGGTATCCCGCTCGTCGGGATTGGCGGTGATGCGTTCCACGCCGATGCCCGGCTTGATCGAACGTCTCCTCCCTGGGCCGCAGGACGGCGCCCCTTTCCGCCGGCTACCCGCCCGTGTATGCACCCCGAGTGGTGGGTGATGCGGCCCGGCCGAGGTACTGGAGGCGGGGACGGGGCGACGAACCCATCGACGTGAGAGGCGATCCGATCGAGGACCTCCAGTGACAGATTGCCCGTCCCGCCGGGCTCGGTGAGGGGGCTGTGGCCAACCGACCTCACGCACCCTGGCGCTGCCACCTGCGGGACGGTCTGCTGGACCGCACTCACACGGCAGGTCATGCCACGAGACGCCGGTCCGCACCCGCCACCGCACGCCAGCACCAGAATCTGACGCCACGTTGGCCTGGTCTTTCCGGGGACTTTCCGACCCCGCTCCGCTTGTCACAGCCACTCGTTGAGGCCTCAAGGGCTGCCCACGGCCGCCGGCGGCGAGGCGCGCGCCACGACGAAGAGGAACAGTCCGCAGGCCGCTACCAGCAGCCACCCGGGATGCGAGGCGGCGGCGAGATGGGCGGGGCCGGCGCCCGCGACCAGGCCGCCGGCGACGGCGATGCCGACCGCCGCACCGACTTGGCGCGCGGTGGAGGTGATTGCCCCTGCCACGCCGGCCCGTGATGGGGGCAGACCGTTGACCGCGGTGTTGGTGAGGGGGGCGTTGGCGAAGCCGAACCCGGCGCCGATCAGCAGGTGGGCGAGGAGGATCAGCGGCACGCTCGTGTCCTGGCCCAGGTTGACCAGGCACAGACCGCCGGCCGCGTTGAACCCGCCCGCGAGGATCAGCGGACGCCGCGGTCCGAGGCGTCCCGCCAGAATGCCGGACCAAGGCGCGCACAGGGTGGCTCCGAGCGCCATGGGCAAGGTCGCGGCGCCGCTCGCGAGCGGTGTCCAGCCGCGGGTGTGCTGGAGGTAGAGGGTGTTGAGAAGCAGGCTCACATTCAGTGCGATGAACACCGCCATGGCACCGAGCACCGCCGTCGTGAAGGGCGGCCGGCGGAAGAGACCGAGGTCCACCAGGGGTTCGCTCCGGCGCAGCTCGACCCGGACGAACCCGGCTGTCGCCGTTGTGATCAGGGCGTAGCCGGTGAAGGCCGCGGGCGAGGCCCAGCCGATGCGGGGTGCTTCGATGAGGACGCCGACGACCAGGACGAGGGTCACGGTGAGGAGCACTTGGCCGGGTAGGTCGAGTCGCCGGGGGCGCTCTGCGCGGGACTCCGGTACGAACATGGCGGCCAGGACGAGGGCGGCGAGGACGACCGGCACGTTGATCCAGAACACGGCACGCCAGCCGAACGCGGCGATGAGCGCCCCGCCGGTGACCGGGCCGGCCGCCATGCTGAGTCCGAAGACCGATGCCCACACGCCGATCGCCCGGGCCCGTTCTTGCGGTTCGGGCATCGCGTTCACCACGATCGCCAGGGCCACGGGGCTCAGCATCGAGGCCCCGACCCCCTGGACGGCCCGGGCCGCGACGAGCAGACCGAGCGAGGGGACGAGGGCGCACGCGAGGGAGGCCAGGCCGAAGAGCAGCAGTCCGCACCGGAAGATACGGCGGCGTCCGAAGCGGTCTGCGAGCGCACCGGAGAGGATGAGGAGGCCCGCCAGGACCACGGTGTAGGCATCGACGACCCATTCCAGACCGCGGGTGCCCGCGCCCAGGCCCTGCCCGATCTCGGGCAGGGCAACGTTGACGATGGTGGTGTCCATGCCCACCAGGAACATGCTGAACGCGCAGACGGCCAGCACCGTCCAGCGCCTGCGCCTGCTCAGCGAGGCAGGTGGAGCTGCCAGGGATGTCATGGTCACGAACGGTTCCCCTTCGGTACGGGATCGGCTGCCGACCAGGCTCGGCCCGGAGGAGGGGCCAGACCCAGAGACTTTGCGAAGGCCGCAAAAAGTCCGCATGGTCGCCGAGCTCGCGGAGATCCTCGAAAGCATCGGGCCACGGCCGCGCGCACTGCGGCGCGAACGCGGGCTCACCCTCGTAACCTCGCGAAGGACACCGGGACATCCACGAGCAGTGGCGCCCGCAGCGGCTCAGGGTGATCGGCATCGCCCTGCCTCGGGGCGGTGCCGATCACCCGCCGCAGTGATCAACTACCAGGCGGGAAACTCCGAGGCTTCCCGGACTGATTGGTGCCTGTCGGCAGTGAGGCGGCCGGGAGCGGCCCAGAGGCAGTCCGCAGGGCGCATGACCCTGATTTCTGGCGGCTGCGAGTGCCGGTCCGTCGGCTCAGCGGCTGGAGTATGGCAGGAGGGCCACTTCACGCGCGTTCTTGATGGCGGTGGCGAGGGCCCGCTGCTGCTGGGCGGTCACTCGGGTGACGCGCCGGCTGCGGATCTTTCCCCGGTCGGAGATGAACTTCCGCAACAGTTCGGTGTCTTTGTAGTCGACGTAGGTGATCCCGGCCGCGTCGAGCGGGTTGGGCCGGGACTTGGCGGGCTTGCGGGAGTCGTGGCGTCGGGCCATGGCGGCGTCTCCTTGCGTCTCGTTCACGGCCTCGCCGGGCGGTGAACAGGTCGTACGGGGGCTAGGCGGCATCGAGGAGTGAGTCGAAGACGGCGGGCAGGCGTTTCCAGGCTTCGCGCCCCGACCCGTACTCCGCGTCCGTCAGCAGGCATGAGTCGAGGAGTCGTTCCAGCCCCTCCCGGTCGAGGCCGGGCGAGGTGAAGACGAGGTGCTGGCAGCAGTCGCCGTGGTCGGGGTGCCAGTCGAGCGCGGCCGACGCCTGGCGCATGGGCGGGACCATGTCCCAGGCCGCGTCCGGCAGCGACACCAGCCATGGACCGGCGTTCTCGACGGACAGCGCTCCCCCGGCCGCGTCCCAGGCGAGCAGTGTGTCGGGGCGGTCGGCGAGCCAGAACCGGCCGCGGCTGCGGGCTGCGGCGCAGCACAGGTCCTCGAGTGCCAGGTAGAGGCGCTCGGGATGGAAGGGCCGTCTGCGCCGCCACACGAACGTGCTGACACCGGTCTCGTCGGCTTCCTGGGGAAGGAGCGCGCACGCAGGGTGCTGGGCGGCTGCGGCGGCCTCGACGTCGAAGCCGGCGAATGCCGCGCGGGCGAGTTCGATGGATGCAGCCGGTACCCGCTGGGCGGTGGGGTGCAGCTGTGCGAGGAGGACGTGGCCTTGGTCGTCTGCATCGTGGCCGTCGACGAGGGCGAGGACGGGTGCGTACTCCATCTGACGCGCCCAAGTGTCACCGACAGTCCGCTGGTCGGTGGGGGCCGCCGCGAGACCGGCTTCCGCCAGGTCGTCGCCGTTGGCAAGGTAGGGCAGGACGAGCGCGGGGTCTACGGCGGTGATCACGTTCGACAGGATCAGCCGTTCTCGGCCGTGTGCGGCAACGACTTCCGCCATGGCCTTCGGTTCGACCGAGTCCCACAGCTCGACCACGGCGAGCCGAGTCAGCCCGCCGTCCGCCATCCGTTCCAGTTCCGGGACGAGGTCCTCACGCAGTGCGCAACATGCACAGTTGTTGACCAGCGGTGCTTCACCGCGGGAAAGGGTTCCGGAGGCGTCGCGGATCAGGCGGACCACGGTGCCGTCAGGCGCCCCAGCCAGGTCGTGGTGCAGCGCCACGCTTCCGGGAACGGCGTGCAGGAGGCGGTCGACCACCTCGGCCCGGGCCTCGGCGTGGAGTCCGGCGACGAGCACGACGGGGAGTTGGTAGTCGTGAACCATCAACGGGCTCCGTAACGGCGCTCGAACCGCTCCACGCGGCCGGCGGTGTCGAGGACGCGAGCAGTGCCCGTGTAGAAGGGGTGGCTGGCGGAGGAGATCTCCACGTCGACAACCGGGTAAGTGTTGCCGTCCTCCCAGTCGATGCTCTTGTCGCTGGTCAGCGTGGAACGGGTGAGGAAAGCGGTGCCGGAGGCTGAGTCGCGGAAGACGACGGGACCGTAGGCGGGGTGGATGCCGGGCTTCACGGCAGGAACCTTTCAGAGGATTCGAGTGTGGGTGGGACTTCGGGTCAGCGCTCTTCGCGGAAGTCGACATGGCGGCCGACGACGGGGTCGTACTTGCGCAGCACCAACCGGTCGGGGTCGTTGCGTCGGCTCTTACGGGTGACGTAGGTGAACCCGGTGCCCGCCGTTGAGCGGAGCTTGATGACCGGGCGGATCTCGTTGCGTGCCATGCCGGTACTATATGGGAATGGTTTCCATTTTCAATAACGTGCCCCGCAAGGGAGGCGGCATCCCATGTCAGCCCACTGCCAACTGACCGGCGCCAAGCCGGGATTCGGCAACACCGTCTCCTACTCGCACCGGCGCACCTCGCGCCGCTTCGACCCGAACATCCAGCGCAAGCGCTACTGGCTGCCCAGCGAGGGCCGCTACGTCCGCCTGATGCTGAGCACCAAGGCGATCAAGACGATCGACACGATCGGCGTCGAGGCCGCCGTGGTCCGGATCCGCGCCCGCGGAGGGAAGGTCTGATGGCAAAAAGGAGCAAGATCGCGCAGAACGAGAAGCGCAGGAGGATCGTCGAGCGCTACGCCGCCAGGCGGGCCGAGCTCAAGGAGATCATCCGCCACCCCTCCTCCACTGCGGCAGAACGGGAGGCCGCGCTCGCGGAGCTGCGCCGGCAGCCGCGCGACGCCAGCGCCACTCGGGTGCGCAACCGCGACAGCGTGGACGGTCGCCCCCGGGGCTACCTGCGGAAGTTCGGACTCTCCCGGGTACGGGCCCGACAGCAGGCGCATGCGGGATTTCTGCCGGGAGTGACCAAGTCG
>NZ_JBHXFA010000135.1:0-19542 GCF_042724175.1 Streptomyces sp. NPDC127084 | reverse complement strand
CGTGGTGGGGGGGGGCGGTCCTACACTCAAGCACTGCTGTGCGGGTTTCTTTGTAGAGCGCCCCCCCCCCCCTGCGGGGGCGCCCGCTGTTCTCGCGGTGGGCTCCGGCCGTACGCGGGCGACTCCGACAACGCCGCGACGCTCCGTAGCCGACGCCGCGGGCTGAACCTCAGAGATCACCTGGACAGGACCTCGTCCCTGACCGGCACCGCCGGGGCAGGTCCGGCCGTATGGAGTCTTGGATCAGGCTGTTGACAGGGGGTCTCGCTCTGCCGGGAACCTGGTGGGCCGGTGCCGGAGCGGGCTGTCGCCCCGGCACCGTCGCGTCACTCCTCGTCGCGCAGCCGGGCCGCCAGTGAGGTCAGCGGCTCGGTCTCCTCGGTGTGGCCCAAGGCGGTCAGACGGGAGACCGCCGCGTCGAGGCGGGTGAGGGCGGGGGCGGGGCGTTCCAAGTAGATGCCTTCCACGGCGCCCGCGAGGCGGACGCACTCGGCCCATTCACCCGCGCGGTCGTCCTCCGGCCCCGGCTCGCCGAGCAGGGCGAGGGCCTTCTCCAAGGCGGCGAGCGCGTCCTCGTACGCGCCGGCGTAGGCGTTGACCCGCCCGTGTTCGTAGGCCAGGGCCGAGTCCAGGGAACGGTCGTGGGCCTCGTACTCGGCGGCGCGGGCCTGGTCGGCGATCCGGCCCGCGTCGGCGAGGAAGGCGCGGGCGTCGGCCAGACCGTCGGCGCCCTGCTGCTGGGCCTGGAGGCGGGCGAGTTCGCGCAGGCAGCCGCTGAGCTGCTCGTAGCGTGGAGCCCGGGTGTGTGCGGCGATCGCCTGGTCCGCCGCCTCGCGGGCCCGGCCGAACTCGCCGGACTCGCCGAGGAGTACGGCCGTCTCCGCGGCGATCATGACGTGGCTCCCCGGGTCGTCGTCCCAGTCGGCCGACTCGGCCGCGAGGGTGGCGAACTCCACCGTGGCGGCCTTGAGGTCCTCGCCCGCGCGCAGCGCGCGGGCGCGGATCAGGCGCAGCTGGGCCACCAGCCGGTCATCCAACTCGCCGGCGGCGACGTCCGGTTCGGCCAGCAGGGAGTCGAGCAGAGCGATGCAGTCCTCGACGCGGCCCAGGTCGAGGCTGAGCTGTGCCGCGTTGCTGTAGGTACAGAACGCGTCCGTGCGGCTGCCGCGGCGAAGGTCCACCTCCGCCGAGCGCGTCAGATGCCGCAGCGCCTCGTCGGGGCGACCCAGGTGCATGCAGGCCTCGGCCAGATCGCCGTGGAGGCGGCTGGTGTCGACCGCGTCGGCCGGCCAGTCGGCGGCCAGTCGCAGGCCCTCGGCGAGGTCCGTGTAGGCGGCCTGGGCGTCCCTGAGGCCGAACTGGAGCCGGCCGCGAAGGCCGAGCGTGCGGGGCAGGTGCCAGGCGGGGCCGTGTGCCTTCAGCCGGTCGATGAGCGCGTCGACCTCGGTGACCGCGGTGGGCAGGTCGCCGACGATGGCGTGGGTGCTGACCCGCAGCATCAGGGAGCCGGAGATCTGTACGGCGATGTCGTGCCGGGTGGCGAACGAGTGCAGCAGGTCGATCTCGGCGAGGACCGGTGCGGCGTGCTCCTCGCTGCCCGATGTCTGCAGGCGCATGCCGAGCGCGGTCGCCCGCAGCCGCAGCAGGTTGGCCTCCTGGTACGGGGCGAGGTCCGGCGTCCCCTCGTGCAGCCGGACCATGGACGCGTGGGCGGCGGCAAGCGCGGCGGACTTCGCCTCGGTTCCGTCGGCGCCCGGCACGGGGATCTCGGCGGTCGCGAGCAGAGCGCGGGCGCGGGCGACGGCCGCGTGGCCCGCCGCTCCGGCGTCGTCGTACAGGCCGGCGGCCTCCTCGTGGAGGGCGGTGGCGTCGGCGAACTCGTCCTTCTCGCCCGTCCGGATCGCCTCCTCGGCCAGCAGGTCCGCGCGCAGCCGTACAAGGGGGCCCACCGCTGGGTCGTCGGGGTGGGCGTAGTCACGGGCGGCGACGAGCGTACGCAGTCGCGCCCAGCAGGCCTGTGCGTCCGGGTGCCCCTGCTCCTGCAACGTCCTCGCCTGGAGGATGAGTGCGGGCAGCGATTCGGGGACGGCGGCGGCCGTACGGGCGGCGGGCGCGGCGGCTGCGGGCTCGGCGAGCGGGGCCACGTCGTCGAGGCTGCGGGTGCGCAGGGTCAGTTCCAGCGACTCCAGCAGCGGAGCGCGGTCGAGGCGGGCCCCGCGGCGGTCGGTGTGGGTCGTGGTTCCGTTGCGGGCGTCGAAGCGGCCGGCGAGTTCGCCGGCACGGCTCCGCACCTCGGTGCGCAGGCCGGCCACCGTCCAGTTGCGGCCCGCGTACCCGGCGGCGGGCAGTTCGCCGTGGCCGAGGAATTCGACGCGCTGGAGGAGGACTTCCACGCCGGTGAGGAAGTCGAGCTGGTCCAGCGGCGATTCGACCTCGTCGAACAGGTTCCGGTTCTCGGCGAGCAGTTCCAGGCCGCGTGCCTCGTTGCCGGTCAGAGCGCAGAACTCCACGTGCCTGCCGACCTCCCCGGACATCGAGGGGTTGCGGCGGCAGCCGCGGTAGCCGGCGAGGTGCAGTTCGCGCGCGCGGTCGGTGCGGCCGGTGCGCAACAGGGGCAGCAGTGCGTACGACAGGGAGCGGGCCGGCTCCTCCTGGCAGGACTCCTTACCGGCGAGGACGGGTTCCCAGGCGCGCAGCGCCCGTTCGTCGTCCCCTGCGGTGAGGTGGTACAGGGCGCGCTCGCAGGTCTCGCAGGCTTCGCAGTCACTGAGCCGGGTGCGGCTGCGGCCCGCCCACAGCTCGTAGGCGAGGGCGGTGTCCTCGCCGATGTGGGCGGCGAGTTGGTACGCCTGTCCGTAGTAGGGCTGGAGGCCGAGGCCGGCCTTCTCGTAGCGGTCACGCATCTCCGTCATCCACTGGCGCAGGCTGGCCAGCGGTATCTCGGGCAGTGCGCGCAGGGCGTTGGACACCCACTTGAACCGCCAGAACAGCATGTGGCGCAGGCGCTCGTCGAAGACGTCGGGCTGCTCGTCGAAGAGTGTGAGCAGGCGGGCGAAGACGACGGGCGACTTCCGGGGTTCGGAACCGTAGGTGTATGCCTTTTGGAGTTCGAGGAGGGCGTGGACGAGCGGGACGGGCTCCGCGAACTGCTCGGCTGCGTCGACGAGTTCCTCGGCGATGACGGTGCGGGTGCGGCCGTAGGGGCGCTGGTCGTTCTCCCGGAGCGCCTGGTGCAGCTCGTCTGTGCTCTGGGGATGGGGTGCGGTGGGCATCGTCAGCTGTCCTTGCGGAGGGCGTGGGCGAGAAGGTCGAGGAAGGAGCGGTTGATGAGGCTCGACTCGGCCGGTCTGAGCGGGCGCCGCGACAGCATCGCGGCCTGCCCGTAGAGGGCTTCTGCGCTGGTACGGGCCAGCTCGGGCTCGTCGATGGCGACGGCGGTGCGGACCAGCGGGTTGAGCTGGTTGAGGATCAGCTGGGCCCGCGGGGCCTCCTGGCGCAGCGCGCCGAGGATGCCGCCCCACAGGCCGCCGTCCTGCTCACGGGCGAGTTGGGAGCGGGTGCGCTCGTGCCGGGCCTCGCGGCTGTCGACGAGTAGGGCGGGAGCAGAGGCCGGCTGGAAGGTGCGCAGTGCGACGTCGCAGTCGAAGACGGCGAGGGCGTCCCGGGCCTGGGCCAGGTATGCGGCGGCGGCGAGTTCCGTCTCCCGGTCGACGGGGTCGAGGTGGGCGGTGAGGGTCTCGGGGTCGAGGTCTGCGACGGTGGCGTCGGTCCTGATCTCGGGCAGCCGGTGGACCAGTTCGCGGTCGTAGGTGTAACCGCCGTTGACGACGCCGAGCCCGGCGGCCGAGGCGATCGCGGCGACCTGCCGGAACTCCTCCACGCTCGACGTCACGAGCACGGTGCGGTGGGTGCGCGCGAACTCGTCGAGGGTGGTGTGCCCGTCGGTGGTCTCGAACGGCAGCCAGGGCAGCAGCATCCGCAGGATCTCGTCGTCGTGCACCGCGAGCGACTTCACGGCCAGGTGGTGGGCCTGGAGGAAGCGGCCAAGCAGGTCCGGGTCGCTGGCGGCGGCCCGGGCGATCCAGGCGCGCAGGCGCTCGGCGAGCGCGTCACGGACGGCGGCGAGGGTGTCGTCCTCGTACAGGGACTCGCGGGACGCCGTCGGCCGCAGGCTCTCGGCGTCGATGACGCAGCGGACGAAGAACGCCCACTCGGGCAGGATCTCCTCGGCCTGTTCGGACAGCAGCATGCCCTTGACATGCACTCGGTGGCCATGGCGGCGCCCGGCCGGCACCGCCTCGGGCAGCACGCACGCGATGCCCTTCAGACCCACGGCCGGAAGATCCAGTTCGATGGTGTCAAGCGGCGTGAACCCGAAGACCTCCGCGCCGTACGCGGCCAGCGCGCGGGAACGGGCTCCCGGTGTGGGGTACGTACGTGCCCAGGGGGCGGGCTCGGGGTTGACGGAGGCGCCCGGGCCGCCCGTGCCGTCGTCGAAGGTCACCGGGTGGCGCAACAGGGAGCCGAAGTGCCGTGCCAGCGCGTGCACCTGGGCCGGACGGGTCCACTCGCCCGCGTCGATGCGCGGCGTCAGCGTGACAGTGGTGCCGGGACGGGGGCGGGCGGTGGCGGGCAGCGTGCGGACCGCATAGCTGCCGTCGCCGCGTCCCCGCCACTCGACGGCGGGTGCGTCGGGGGTGCGGGCAGAGCGGCTCAGGACATGGATCTCATCCGCGACCAGGAAGCAGGAGAGCAGGCCGATGCCGAACTGGCCGATGAAGTCGCCGCGTTGCTCGGCGATACGCTCGGCGCGCTTGCTGCTGCGGCCGATGGTGGCGAGGAAGGTGTGCACGTCGGCCTCGGTGAGACCGACGCCGTCGTCCTCGACGCGCACCACCGAACCGTCGGCGTACAGGCGGATGCCGAAGGAGCCGGCGGGTGCGGCGGGTTCGGAGCCGTACCGGGCGGTCAGCGCGTCCACGGCGTTCTGCAGGAGTTCACGCAGGTAGACGCGGGGGCTGGAGTAGAGGTGGTGGGAGAGGAGGTCGACGAGGCCGCGCAGATCCACCTGGAAGGTGCGGTCGGCGCCGGCCGCGTTCGCGGCGGTGTCGGGCAGAGTCATCAGGGAGTCCGGAGTAGGAGGCTTGGCGGGCGGGGGCAGGGCCGGCGTGCGCTCAGGCGCGGCGGTGGTGGCGGGCGAACTGCTTCTCGGGCTCCCCGAGGTAGGTCCAGGGCCAGCTGGTGTAGGCGCCGTCGAGCGTCTGGAAGACGCGCCGGACCGTGTGGCGCTCACCGGCCAGCGACAGGGCCATGGCGAACATGTTGAAGTCGTGCTGCCAGCCCGGACGCCACACATAGGCGGGATGGAGGATGCTGTGGTCGGCGGCGTCCCGCAACTCCTGCTGGATCTCGGGGGACTTGAGGCAATCCTCGCTGTCCGACTCCACCCAGTCCTCGATGTGCGCCATGGCGATCACGCAGCCGAGCCGGTGCCCCTGAGGGGCGCGGGCGAACGCGTCGCGGGCGAACGCCAGGGCCTCGCCGGGCTCGCCGCCCCAGCGGGGCTGCAACTGCGACAGCCATTCCAGGTGGGTCTCCAGGTCGAGCGGGGCGCGGCGCAGGGCGGCGTCGCGCCGGGTCTCGTTGACGGCGGGGCCCAGCGACATGCCACGGCCGGAGGTGAGGAGGCGGCGCCAGGGCGTGACCCAGTCCGGGCGCAACTCGGCGGCTTCGAGCAACTGCTCCTCGGCGATGTGGAGCCGCTCGTGGAAGACACGCCACTGCTCCTGCGTGACGTTCACGGCTCGCGCGGCGGTGCGGGCCTCCCAGCCCCAGATGATGTGGCGCGCCCCGGATATCAGCAGGGCGGTTGCCCGGTGCTCCTTGTCCTCCTCGATGGCCCGGCCGATCCAGTCCTGCACGCTGTCCAAGTCGGCCAGCTCACCCAGGATCTGGTGGTCGCGGCCGAGATCGAAGGGGGCCAGCGCCGTCTTGACCGCCTCCCAGTCACCCGCGTCGGCGGCCTCCACCAGCGCGAGCACCCGCGCGTCCCCGAGCGCGCGCAGTGTGTACGTCCCGTTCTTCTGCCTGCGCGGGACGGGAAGGGCGTGCGGATCCGCCACCTGTCTTTCCGCACCCCTAGCGAACAGCTTGCCGAACATGCCGTGCCCTCCCCTGGTCCCGCGTGATCGTCCGGTGCAGCATAAACAGTGCTACCGACACCGCTTCCACAGGGTTTTCACCGGCGCTTCACGTGCCCGGCGCGGGTCCCGTCCTCTCGCGCCTCCCGCTCCTCGCCGACACATCTGCGACTCCGGCTCGTGGTCGAGCTGTTGTGGCCTCGGGTTGCCGAGCGTGTGGACGGGTGGACGGGTGGGCGACACGGCGCAGGGTACGGCTGAGCCCGATGCCAGGGGCACCGTGGTCTGGGCGGGCGGCGCGATGGGCAGGGTGCCGTGCTCCGCGGCCCGGGACGAGCGGTGGTCAGCCCGTGGCGGAGCCGTTCCCAGGAGCGGGCGAACGGCCGTCCGCAGAGCCCGTCCGGGGGACACGGCGCAGCGGACTCGTACGCGCGGCTTGCACCGCATCCGGGCAGTGTTCGACGATCACCCAGTGTGATCAGGGTGGGGCCCACGCGTGCGGTTGTCGTCCGTCTTGCGGCACGGGATGCTGGGGGAGCACGAAGGGAAGCGGTGCCATGGATCGTTTTCCGAATGCGGCGAACGTCGACTTCCACAGCCCCCTGGACCCCTCCAAGGCCGCCACCGTGGTGCTGGACGCCCAAGGCCGCATCGTCGGGTGGGGAGCCGCTGCCCAGCGCCTCCTCGGGCATTCTCCCGACGAGGCACTCGGCCAGTCGGCCGCCCGACTGCTGGCGACCACCTCCGGCCAGCGCCGTTCCGCCCTCTGCAACGCGCACCAGCCCCGCAGCACCGTCCTGGACCTATGCCACCGGGACGGGCATACGGTGCGCGCGGCCGTGACGTTCAGCCCGCTGTCGCACCGGAGCGGTGCCGCGACCGTCGTGGCGGCCGCCGAACTGGAGGAGCTCCGCAGCTGGGAGGCGCAGTTGGCGATGCTCCAGGGCCTGGCGACCGAGTCTCCCGTGGGCTTGACGATCTTCGATACGGACATGCGCGTCGTCTGGGGGAACATCTGCACCGATCAGGAG
This sequence comes from Streptomyces sp. NPDC127084, assembly GCF_042724175.1. NCBI lineage: Bacteria > Bacillati > Actinomycetota > Actinomycetes > Kitasatosporales > Streptomycetaceae > Streptomyces > Streptomyces sp. NPDC127084. The sequence continues at coordinate 12,371 of NZ_JBHXFA010000135.1, read as the reverse complement.
CTCGGGGGGATCGCCCAGTACACCGGCCGGTCGGCCGCGGATCTCTTCCCGGAAGGCGAATTCATCTCCCGCCACCACCCCCCGGACGAGGACCAGGTGATGCATCACGTGCTCACGACCGGGGAACCGGTCATCGGCACGCACTACCGCGGGCGCGCCCCCGCCGACCCGGTGCGCGAGCACGTCTGGTCCTGCTCGTACCACCGGCTGCTGGACGCCCGAGGGGAGCCGCTGGGGCTGTTCGAGGAGTCCCTGGACATCACCGACCGCTACCGCGCCCAGGAACGGCTGTCGCTCCTGGTGCGAGCCGGAAAGCGGGTCGGCGCCTCGCTGGACGTGCGTCGTACGGCTGCGGAACTCGCCGATGTGGCGGTGCCGCAGCTCGCCGATGAAGTACTGGTGGATCTGCATCCGGCGGTCATCGACGGACGGCAGCCGCCGACGCGCTCGGCACCGGGGCACGGACTGCTGCGGATGCACGGCCGGACTCCGGAGGCGTTCCGGACCAGCCCCGTCTCCTACCCACCCTCGTCACCGCAGGCCCTGAGCCTTGCCACCGGCCGCTGTGTCGTCGGCGACTCTCCTTCCGGGCCACCGGGTGAGGCGGGGGCGGCCGCCTCGCGCTCAAGCCTTTTCGTCCCCCTGCTCACCCGCGAGGCCGTCCTGGGCCTTGCCACCTTCCGGCGCGACAGCAACCCCGACCCCTTCGGCCCCGAGGAGCAGACCCTGGCCATGGAGCTGGCCGAGCGGGCCGCCGTCGGCATCGACAACGCCCGCCAGTACACCAGCCAGCATGCGGCAGCCCTGGTACTGCAGCGAAGCCTGCTGCCACGGCATATGCCTCGACAGAGCGCGGTCGACGTCGCGTACCGGTACCTGCCTGCCGACAGCCGCGTGGGCGTGGGCGGTGACTGGTTCGACGTGATCCCGCTGTCCGGGGCCAGAGTGGGACTCACCGTAGGCGACGTGGTGGGCCACGGTATGCATGCCGCAGCGACCATGGGTCGACTGCGCGCCACCGTACGGACCCTCGCGCTGCTGGACTTGGACCCTGCCGAGCTGCTCACCCGGCTGGACGACCTGGTCGCGCAGGAATCGGAGCCCGATGCTGATGACGGGCTGAGCGGTGGGGCGATGGTGGTGACCTGCCTGTACGCGATCTACGACCCGGTCAGCGGCCGGTGCGTCTGGGCCAGCGCCGGCCATCCCCCGCCGATAGTCGCCGATGCGAACGGCTCGGTGGCCATGTCCGCGCTGACTCCGGGACCGCCTCTGGGGGTGGGCGTCCTCCCGTACGAGAACGTCGAGCTGGACCTGCCCGACGGCAGCGTGCTGGCCCTCTTCACCGACGGAGTCGTGGAGGACCGGGGCCAGGACATCGACAGCGGAATCGACCGCCTCGCCGAGGTGCTCACCTGGCAGCGGTGCCCGCTGGAGGAACTGTGCGACCGGGCGCTGTCGGCCCTGCCACCCGGGCCGCAGGTGGACGACGCCACGCTGCTGCTCGTCCGCACCCGGCGGCTCGACGCCGGACAGGTGGCGGACCTGGAGCTGCCGTCCGATCCGGCGATGGTGGCCCACGCGCGAACGCTCACCGAACGCCAGCTGAGGACCTGGGGCCTGTCCGAGCTCTCGTTCACCGCCGAACTCGTGGTCAGCGAGCTCGTCACCAACGGCATCCGGCACGCCACCGGCCCGGTCGGGCTGAGGTTGATCAGGGATCGCTGCCTGCTGTGCGAGGTCTCCGACAGCGCGCACACCGCACCGCACCTGCGGCGAGCGCGCCGGGACGACGAGGGCGGCCGCGGCCTGTTCCTCGTCGCCCAGATGTCCCAGCGCTGGGGCACCCGCTACACCTCGTCCGGGAAGACGATCTGGGCCGAGCTGGCCGTCTCCTGACATCTGAACGGAACCCAAGACTCGGAACCTGACGAAGCACTACTGGAGCTCTCCACCGCCGCGCCGCACACTGCCCCGCACCCGGCGCTTGAGATCGGACAGCCACTGGTGGCCCGCCGACCGGCTCCGCGAATGCCGGTCGAGCTCCTCGATCAGCCGCTCACTACGCTTCTCCACGTCCAGCTCGTCCAGGATCCGGTCGGCTTCGGCGAGCAGCGCGCCATGGAGCTGCCAGTGCGCGGTCTCGGCCCGGATGCCCAGCAGCAGCAAGGCGACCTGCTCCCGGCACCGCCGCCCCGCGGCCAGCTCGGCGGCGAGGCGTTCCTCCGCCTCCTCCGCGTTCTCGGCGACCTGCGTGGTGATCAGGACGACGAAGTCCGCGATGGCCGTGGAGAGGTGGCTGTAGAGCTCCTGGAGGGCAGCCGTGACGGGCGGCGGGAAGAGTGTGCCCGACGGCTGCGTCTTGGCGAGATCGGTGAGCGTACGGCAGGACACCCGCAGGATCACCGCACAGATCTCCAGCGCGTCGAGGCCGGTGCGAAGCACCAGACGGGAGAGCAGCGGCTCCTTCACCCGGGGGTTGAGGCGCAGGCTGTCCTCCGCCTGGCGCAGCGCCGCGTCCACATGGGAGATGTCGTGGTCGAGGCGCCGGGCCTCGTGCAGCCGGGCCGCCGCTTGCTCCACGGGGGTGTGCTCGCCGAGTTGCTCGGACAGATGCGTCAGCAGGTCCCGTATCCGGGAGGCGAGCCCGTCGATGGCCTGGCTCGCGTCATTCACCCAGACAGGCGGGACGAACAGAACGTTGAACGCCAGGCCTACGACCGCGCCGATCAAGGTCTCGAGGACGCGGTCCCAGGCCGTCGCCGTCACCTGGGTCACGCCCAGCACGAGCATGGCGCTGATCGCCACCTCGGGCACGAACTCGCCGACCTTGACGAACCGCCCGATCACCAGGGAGGCCAGGATCACCAGGCCGAGGCTCCACCACGTCAGCCCCACCAACGCGCTGAACCCGATGGCGATGAGCACGCCGGCGACGACCGCGTTCACCCGCCGGATCCCGGTGGTGAGTGTCGAGTACAGGGTGACTTGCACGACGAGAAGCGCGGTCAGCGGCGCGGTGAGCGGCAACGCCTCACTGCTGAGTTGCAGGGCGACGACGTAGGAGATGACCGCCGCGGCGGTCGACCGCACCGTTTGGACGACGGCCGGTTCACGATGGCGCCGTACGAACTGGCGCAGTGGCTCCGTGGCTTCCGACACCCCACCAAGACTGCCGTGCGCGGGCGTCGTACGCGGGGCGGCGCGGCCGTGGGGCGAAGATCACAGGCCGCTGTTCCGACTGGTCAGCTCACCGCCGACTACGGTGTCCGGGTGCCCAAGAACCGAAACACGTTCTCATCGCTCGCCGCCTGGCGCCGCCGAGTCCTGGCGAACGCCGTGCAGAGCGGTTGGCGCTGGGTGCAGCGGGTGGGCGCGGTGACCGCGGAGAGCCCCGGGCGGCTGCGCTTCCGCAGGATCGGGGAGGGCACCCGGCTGGCGTTTCCGCAGGGCACGGTCTTCGGTGAGCCGTGGATCGAGCTGGGGGACTACTGCATCATCGGCGAGCAGGTCACCCTGACCGCCGGCATGATGCCGGATCTCGACCTCGGACCCGACCCGATCCTCACCCTGGGCAACGGTGTGGTCCTCGGCCGTGGCAGCCATGTCATCGCCGACACCCGGGTGTCCATCGGCTCGGACACCTACTGCGGGCCCTACGTCTACATCACCTCGACCAACCACAGCTACGACGATCCGCATCAGCCGGTGGGCAAGCAGTGGCCCCGTACCGACCCCGTCGAGATCGGCCCCGGCTGCTGGCTGGGCACCGGCGCGGTGATCCTGCCGGGGGCGCGCATCGGGCGCAATGTGGTGGTCGCGGCGGGTGCCGTGGTCCGTGGCGAGGTGCCGGACCACGCGGTGGTGGCCGGGGCGCCCGCCAAGGTGGTGCGCCGCTGGGACGCCGAGCGCGGCTGGCAGCCGCCGCTGCGGACTCCGGCGCCGATGCCGATCCCGGAGGGCGTGACCCCGGACGATCTGCGGGCGCTCGCGGAGTTGGACCTTCAGATGGAGGCGGAGCTCACATCGGACCTCACGCCGGACCTCACGCTGGACCGCAAGCCGGACGAGGCTGACGGCCCGTCTTCCCGGTGACGCCGCCCCCGCCGTGGATCATCCGCTCGCGAGCAGCACGGTGCCGATGAGGGCGAGTCCGGCGCCGGCTGCCTGCACGGCGCGCAGCCGTTCCTTGAGCACGCCCCGCGCGGCCAGCGCCGTGACCACCGGGTAGAGCGAGGCGAGTACGGCGGCCACGGTGACGGGACCGTGTTGCGCGGCGATCGAGTAGGTGCCGTTGGCGGCGACATCCGCGAGTCCGACGAAGGCGAGGGCGGGCAGCGAGGCTCGGATGGCCTCCCAGCCGCCCTCTGCGGGCAGGGCCCGGCCGCCGCGCCTGACCGACACGTACAACGCCGCACCGCCGACGGCCACATTGGTGACCCGTTGGACGAACAGGGCGAGGAAGAGCCCGGTGAGCGTGGTCGACGCCTCTGAGATCAACGCCATCACCGCGCCGAAACCGAAGGCCGCGAGCAGGGTCAGCAGGATCGCCTGCCGCTGCACCGGCGCCCCGCGCAGCTCAGGCCCGCCGGCCAGCAGGATGCCCACCACGGCCACGCCGATGCCCGCGAACTGCGCCAGGCCCGGCCGGTCCCCGAGCAGCAGCCCCACCGAGACCGGTACGACGACTCCGATCGAGCCCAGCGGCGACACCACACCCATCGGGCCGAGCGCCAGGGCACGATAGAAGCTGAGCATCGCGACGGGGCCGACGACACCTGCCGCCACCGCGTACCACAGCTCAGGCCCCGCCTCGTGGAGGCCCCCGGTGGCGAGCACGAGCGCCCCGAGCACGCCCACCGCGATGGTCTGGGAGACCACGACGACGGTGAGCGCGGGGATACGACGGGTCAGCAGACCGCCGCCGAAGTCGGCCAGGCCCCACATCAGGCTGGTGGCCAAGGCGAAGATCGCAGTCACGGGTGGCGCCTCGCAGTACAGTGTGATGAACGATGGGGTGCAGCCCAGCGTAGTTCAGTCTGTTGGACTCTGCCAATCAATATATTGGATGGAATGTGTCGGACCTCGACCAGCTGACGCAGTCGCTCGCCCGCAACCTGAAGCGCTGGCGCGGCGAGCGAGGCTTCACCCTCGACGCCCTCGCCGCTCGCTCCGGCGTCAGCCGGGGCATGATCATCCAGATCGAGCAGGCACGTACCAACCCGAGTGTCGGCACCACGGTGAAGCTCGCCGACGCCCTCGGGGTCAGCATCACCACCCTGCTCGACTACGAGCAGGGCCCACACGTCAGCCTGGTCCCGCCGGAGCAGGCGATCCGGATGTGGTCGACCCCGGCGGGCAGCTCCACCACCCTGCTGGTGGGGACCGAGGCCCGGGGGCCGCTGGAGATGTGGGCATGGACACTCGTCCCCGGCGATGAGAGCGCGTCCGATCCGCATCCGAGCGGCACGGTCGAACTGCTCCATGTCACCGCTGGGACACTCACCCTCGTCGTCGACGGCAAGCCGTACGCCGTACCGGCCGGCACTTCGGCGAGCTTCGAGGCCAATGTGCCGCACACCTACCGGAACGAGGGCACGGACACGGTCGAGATGACCATGACCGTCGCCGTGCCTCCCGCCCGCTGAGACCGAAGCTGCCGGTGAGACCGCGCAGGGGACGCCGTCAGCCCAGACGCGGGATCTCGATCGCGGGACAGCGGTCCATCACCATCTCCAGACCGGCGTCCCGCGTCCTCCCGTACGCTTCCTCGTCGATAACGCCGAGCTGGAACCACACCGCCTTCGCGCCCTTGGCGACCGCCTCGTCAGCGACGGCACCGGCCAGTCGGCTGTTGACGAACACATCCACGACGTCGACGGGGAACGGGATCTCGTCGAGCGAGGCGTAACCCCGCTCCCCGTGCACCGTCTCCGCCTTTGGGTGCACCGGCACGACACGCTTGCCGAAGCGCTGGAGCACCCGGGCGACGCCGTAGGCGGCGCGTGACTCGTTGCCGGAAAGGCCGACCACGGCCCAGGTGTCCCCGGAGCCGGTCAGGATCTTGCGGATCGTCTCTGCGTCTGCGTACATGCCGGTCACAACCGGTGTGCGGCACGGCCCATTCCCCGTCCGCCCCGGATTCCCCTGCTGCCCGGCCTTCCCCGATCGCACTCGCTGTCAGCGGTGCCGCATAGGGTGGACGGATGCAGGAGCAGTACCGGACGGTCGCCCGTGAAGGCGTGCACGAGACCGAGATCAACCGATCGCGCTTCATCTGCGCGCTCGCGCCCGCCGCGACCGAGCAGGAGGCCCAGGACTTCATCGCACGCGTACGCAGGGAGCACCCCGCCGCGACCCACAACTGCTTCGCCTACGTCATCGGCGCCGACGCCGCCGTCCAGAAGGCAAGCGATGACGGGGAGCCCGGCGGCACGGCGGGCGTGCCGATGCTCCAGATGCTGACGCGACGGGAAGTCCGCTACGCCGTGGCCGTCGTCACCCGCTACTACGGCGGCGTGAAGCTCGGCGCCGGCGGGCTGATCCGTGCGTACGGCGGCGCGGTCGGCGAGGCCCTCGATGCCCTGGGCACCGTCACCCGGCGGCGCTTCCGGCTCGCCACCGTCACCGTCGGCCACCAGCGGGCGGGCAGGCTGGAGAACGACCTGCGGGCAGCCGGGCGTCCGGTACGGGAAGTGCGCTACGGCGAGTCGGTGGCCATCGAGATCGGACTGCCGGACGCCGATGTGGACACCTTCCGGGCATGGCTCGCGGACAGCACCGCGGGCACGGCGGAGCTGGTGCTCGGCGGGGAGGCCTACGGCCCGGTGTGAGGGATCCGACCCGGGTGCCGGGGCGGACCCCGCCACGCGGGCGCCCGGCCGGAGTCGCGGCCGGCACCCGGGAGTGCCGGGCCCGCCGGCGGCGTCAGGGCGGTAGCGTGGTCGCTGCCGATCGTGGGGGCCCGTGACTACGGGCGGATGAGGAACGGAAACATGCGGGTCGGGGCGGTCGAGTGAGGATTCTGCACACGTCGGACTGGCATCTGGGGCGGTCCTTCCACCGTGTGGGCCTGCTGGACGCTCAGGCGGCTTTCCTCGACCACCTGGTCGCGACGGTCCGGGAGTGTGACGTCGATGTGGTCCTGGTGGCGGGGGACGTGTACGACCGGGCCGTACCGCCCCTCCCGGCGGTGGAGCTCTTCGACGACGTACTGCACCGGCTGGCGGACGCCGGTGTACCGACGCTGATGATCTCCGGCAACCACGACTCGGCGCGGCGTCTCGGTGTCGGCGCCGGGCTGATGGAACGAGCCGGTATCCATCTGCGCACCTCACCGGCGCACTGCGGCACCCCGGTCGTGCTCACCGACGCGCACGGTGATGTCGCCTTCTACGGACTGCCCTACCTGGAACCCTCCCTGGTACGGGACGAGCTGCGGGCAGCCGAATCCGGACACGAGGCGGTGCTCGACGCCGCTATGCGGCTGGTACGGGCCGACCTCGCCCAGCGCCCCGACGGCACCCGCAGTGTCGTACTCGCACACGCCTTCGTGGTCGGCGGACTGGCGAGCGACAGTGAGCGGGACATCACCGTGGGCGGGGTGGCCGCCGTGCCCGCGGGGGTGTTCGCGGGCGTCGACTACACCGCGCTCGGACATCTGCACGGCTGCCAGACCATCAGCGAACGCGTGCGTTACTCGGGTTCACCACTCGCGTACTCGTTCTCCGAGACCGCCCACCGCAAGACCATGTGGCTGGTCGATCTCGGACCCGGCGGCGGTATCACCGCCGAGCGCGTCGACTGCCCCGTACCCCGCCCGCTGGCACGGATCAGCGGACGGCTGGAGGAACTCCTGGAGGACCCGGCGCTGGCCCGCCATGAGGAGTCCTGGACCGAGGCGACGCTCACCGATCCCGTGCGCCCCGGCGACCCCATGGCCAGGCTCGCCGAACGGTTCCCGCACATCCTCAACCTGGTGTTCGCGCCAGAACGCGTCGATGACACGCCGAGCGGCAGCTACGGGCAGCGGCTGCGTGACCGCGACGACCAGCAGATCGCCGAGGACTTCGTCGCCCATGTGCGCGGCGGAGCCGGGCCCGACGAAGCGGAACGAGCGGTGCTGCGCCGTGCCTTCGACGACGTACGGGTCGACTCGGCGTTGCGCGAGGTGACCGGGTGAGGCTGCACCGACTGGCTCTGACCGCCTTCGGTCCTTTCGGCGACCGGCAGGAGGTCGACTTCGACACGCTCAGCGCGGCGGGACTCTTCCTGCTGCACGGCCCGACCGGCGCCGGCAAGACCTCCGTACTCGACGCCGTCTGCTACGCGCTCTACGGATCGGTACCGGGCGAGCGGCAGAACCCCGGTATGTCGCTGCGCAGTGATCACGCCGTACCCGGCACGTCCACCGAGGTGTGCCTGGAACTGACCGTGGCCGGGCGCCGACTGGAGATCACCCGGCGGCCCGCGCAGCCCCGTCCCAAGAAGAAGGGCACCGGTTTCACCACCGAGAAGGCCCAGAGCGGGCTGCGGGAGTACGACCCCGAGCGGGGTGAGTGGAAGGCACTCAGCCGCTCCCACCAGGAGATCGGCGAGGAGATCACCCAACTCATCGGAATGAGCAGGGAGCAGTTCTGCCAAGTCGTCCTGCTGCCGCAGGGTGACTTCGCACGCTTTCTGCGGGCCGACGCGGAGGCGCGCGGCAGACTCCTCGGACGGCTCTTCGACACCCGGCGCTTCGCCGCCGTCGAAGAGCGGCTCGCGGAGCTGCGACGCGAGGCGGAGCACCAGGTACGCGAGGGCGACGAGCGGCTGCTGGCCATCGCTCACCGGATGGTGCAGGCGGCGGGCGGCGCGGGGCGGGACTGGTCCGCCCCCGACGGCCGCCCGGGAGACCCCGGCCTCGCCGCGTCCGTCCTGGACTGGGCGGCCGTGGCCCGTGCGGACGCGCGGGAGTCCCGCGATATCGCCGCGTGCGCGCTTAACGCCGCGGAGAGCCGCCGGGACGAGGCAGGCCGCGCGCTGGACGACGCGCGCGAGCTGGCAAGGCTCCAGGGCCGGTATGCGGAGACCCGCGGGCGGCTCGCCGAACTGAAGGCGGCGGAGCCCGAGCGGGACCGGGCCAAGGCCATGCTCGACGGGGCACGCAAGGCGGAACTCGTCAGCCCGGCACTGCGTCTGCGGGACGACGCCGAGCGGGAGCACCGGTCGGCGGACGGTGAGTGGGAGCGGTTGCGGGGCTCGCTGCCCGACTCGTTCGCCGACGCGGGCGGCGAACGACTCGCCGAGCTGGAGCGCGAGCTGCGCCAGGAACTCGGTGGCCTTGACGCGGCCCGGCGCGCCGAAGCCCGCGGCGCCGAACTCCGTCGCGAGCGTACCGAGTCGGACCGGCAGTCCCGAGCCGACGAGGAACTCCTGCGTGAGGCGGACACCTGGCTCGCCGGGTGGGAAGCGCTTCGCGGCGGCCTCCAGAGCCGTGTCGACACCGCGCGGGACGCGGCCACCCGCGCCGAGCACCTCGCAGGCCGGCTCGACCGGGCCCGCCGCCGGGAGACCGCCGGCCGCGAGCGCGACCGGCTCGCCGACCGCGCAGGCGCCCTCGAAGCCGCCCTCCGCGCCGCCCGCGACCACGCCGGCGGGGCACGCGAGCTCTGGCTGGACATGAAGGAACGACGCCTGCGCGGAATGGCGGCCGAACTGGCGTCCGGGCTGAGCCGGGGAACGCCCTGCGCGGTCTGCGGCTCACCGGACCATCCCGCCCCGGCCCGCGCCGAGGAGCAGTCCGTCGACCGCGCGCACGAGGACGAGGCATACGAGGCGTATACGACGGCTGACGTGAAGCGCGCCCATACGGAACGCGAACTCGCGGTCGCCCGCGAGTCCCTGGCGGCAGCGCGCCGCACGGTCCGTGAGCTGGCACCAGTGCCGGTGGCGTGGGCGCGATCCGGCTCGGTCGGCACGGAGGGCGCGGCCGGAGCGGAGAGCACCCCTGGGCTCTCGGCCGTGCCGACCGCGGCAGGGGACGGGGAGCGGGGCGTTGAGCGCGCGGCGTCCGGGACGGTTCCCGGCATGCGACGGCCCGAGCAGACTGGGGCCGACGCCGGGCCCGGGACCGACACGGGGACTGTGATCGGTGGCGGGGCCGGCACCGGGACGGATGCCGGCACCCGGACGGACGCCGTGACCGTGACCTGCTCCGGGGCCGTCACCGACCCCCGGACCATTGCCGCGATCGCGGTCGCGACCGGGCTTGACGGTCTGAGCGAACCCGAGCCCGACGTGAGCGAGTTGGCCGGTACCGTCGCGCGGCTTGAGCGCGAGCACCGCGAGGCGCATCTGCTGGCGATGGGCACCCATGACGCGCGCGAAGCGCTGGACAGGGCCGAGCGGGAGCATGCGGGCAGGCTTGCCGAGCGTCAGGAGACGGAGCGGCGAGCCGCGTCGCGGATGTCACGGCGTGATGCTCTCGACCGTGAACTGGGCGCGTTGGACGCGGAGGTGGGACGCGCCACCGCGGGCGCGGGAAGCGTCACCGAGCGGGCGGCAGTGCTGGAGCGGCGGATCGGGCTGCTCGCCGCTGCCGCCGAGGCGGCGCGGGTCGCCGAGGACACGGCGCAGCGGCTGAAGGCGGCGGACGACCGGCTGTCCGACGCCGCGTACCGTGCCGGGTACCGCACGCCCGTCGAAGCCGCTTCCGCGCTGCTGGGCGACGCCGAGCAGCACGAGCTCCAGCGGCGGCTCGACGTGTGGCAGCGCGAGGCGGCCGCGGTCGCCGACCGGCTCGCCGAGGCCGGGTGTCAGGCCGCAGCCGAACGCCCGCCGGCGGATCTGGAGGGCGCGCAGCGGGAGCACGCCGCCGCCGAGCGGGCCCTGCGTGAAGCGGCGTCGACGCGCTCGGCGGCCGGGGAGCGTGTTGCGGAGCTCGACCGGCTCTCCGGGCAGACCGCCGCCGAAGTACGCCGCCTCGGACCGCTGCGGAAGGAGTACGACCGTCTCGCCCGCCTGGCCGGTCTCGCCACGGGCACTTCCGCCGAGAACGAGCGCCGGATGCGACTGGAGTCGTACGTACTCGCCGCCCGCCTCGAACAGGTCGCCGCCGCGGCCAGTGCCCGGCTGCAACGGATGTCCGCGGGGCGCTACTCCCTGGTCCACTCCGACGCCCGGGCCGGTGGCAAGCGCGCCGGTCTCGGTCTGCACGTGGTCGACGCCTGGACCGGCCGGGAGCGGGACACCGCCACCCTCTCCGGAGGAGAGACGTTCTTCGCCTCACTGGCCCTCGCGCTCGGTCTCGCCGATGTGGTGACCGACGAGGCCGGTGGTGTACGCCTGGACACCCTTTTCATCGACGAGGGTTTCGGCAGCCTGGACGAGCAGACGCTCGACGAGGTACTCGACGTCCTTGACTCGCTGCGCGAGCGCGACCGCAGCGTGGGGATCGTCAGCCATGTCGCCGATCTGCGCCGCCGTGTGCCGGTTCAGCTGGAAGTGCTCAAGGAACGGCACGGCTCCCGGATGCGGTTGCGCACGGCGCCGCTGAGGGGCTGACCGGCCGCCTGGGCAGCGTGGACGAGTAGGCGACGCTGCTGGTCAACGGATCAGACCTGCGGCCCGTCACGCGCCGGTCGGGCGTGGTGGCGCGCGATACGGGGTCGGCGTATGCGCCGTGACGCGCTTGTGTGCCCGCCTCCGGCTCCGGTCCGTCTTGCGCACCCGCGGTGCCGGGCCGGTGGTGTCTCGATGGTGTACGCGAGTGTCCAGGCGTAATGCCCGGCCCGTGCCTGGTACAGGCGCGCGGCACCGGCGTACCGAATTGACTGAATGTCATAATCCGTACCGTTCTGCTCACATAAGGTCCAGTCAGGAGGATTCCTGTGACTGTCCGTCAAGCCGTGTTGGAACCGGGGGAGGCTCACCCGCCGTCGGTCCCGCCGGATCGCGGGGTACGCCGAAGAGGGTGGGGCGGGCTGCTGCGATCGCTGGTGGCCGGTCTGGTGCTGGTGGCCGGCCTGGCCCTGCCCGTGGTGGCTTCGCAGCCGGCTCATGCCGTGCCGCCCGGCACCTACGCCTACGTCGCCAACCAAGACGACGACACCTTGTCGGTGATCGACACCGCTACCCAGACCGTGGTCGCCACCATCCCGGCCGGCGACGGCCCGCGCGGGGTGGCGGTGTCTCCGGACGGCACCCGCCTCTACGTCGCCAACTTCTTCGACGACTCGGTGTCGGTGCTCGACACCGCCACCGACACGATCGTGGCCACGGTCCCGGTCGGCGACGACCCGTTCGGGGTGGCGGTGTCTCCGGACGGTACCCGCGTCTACCTCAGCAGCGCCGCCGACGCGGTCTCGGTGGTCGACACGGCGACGAAC
>NZ_JBHXFA010000134.1:0-20091 GCF_042724175.1 Streptomyces sp. NPDC127084 | reverse complement strand
ACCGAGCCGCCAACCTGCGCCTAACTCGACCCGACCCTCACCCGCACCTGGCCGGCGCGTGAGGTGCGCCAGACCGGTGGGGCGGCACGCCCGACGGCCCCCGCCGCCCGGACCGGGGGGCCCCTTCTCCGTCAGCACCGACGTCAGGGCAGCGCCGGTGCCTGGGAGCGGCGCCGGGGGGTTGCGCCGCTTGTCTCACGTGCCCTGGGTCGGCGCCCCGGCGCACACGGGGCGCACGCGTGGTCTCGACCTCTGGCGGGTGGACGGTGCACTGCGGTGAGGCAGTCAATGCAGGTGTGTGCGCGGGTACTTGGGAGTCCGGGGCGGGAGTACCGGGGAGTGCTCGGGACACCCGGAGCCTTCTTACGCATCGTGCTGGATGGACGCGGCCTCCGCAACCGTTCGATCCGGCTTTGTGCATTTTTGCATTTTCCGCCGGGCGGCCCCGGGCGTCCCCGGAGCCGACCGCTCTTCGGGTGACCGGCCTGCTGTCCCCTGCCGACCGGTCACGCACGCCGGGGCGAGGTCCCACGACACACCTGAGGTGCGCCACACGCCCCAGCGGAGCCACGCGTGGTTCTTTCCTTCGGGCCCGCCCCTGGCTGGCACGGACACCGGGACCAACGAGGACCGCAGGGCCTGGTCACGCGCCGTACGGGTGAGAGCGGGCCGGGACACCCGTGTCAGACACGGCCCCGGCACAGCTCGAGAAGCGTCATCGCCAGCGACGTACCCGGCTTGCCGACGGCGTCCCGGTACCTGCTCAGCACCTCCATCTCGCGGGCCAGGTTCACGCGGCGGCCACCCGAGCTGATCCGGGCCTCCTGGATGACGGCCGAGACTGCCATCCGCTCCTGGATCAGGCCGATGATCCGGTCGTCAAGGGAGTCGATACGCTCCCGCGCGTCCCCGATGAGCGCCGCTGCCTCGGGGGTGCGTGCCCCGGTCTCACATGCGGGGGAGGTGGTGGTGAGGCTCATGGTGCAGGTCTCCTTGCGTGCTGGGTGCGATGGGTGTTGACGGCCCAGGACGACCCGGTAAGCCCCGGTCGGAGATGACACTGCCCGTACACGCAGAACGCCCCGGGCCTTGTCGGCCCGGGGCGCCTGGGAAGTCGCTTGTCAGTTGCTCAAGCAGCACGACCATGGCAGCCGGCGGGCCGGATGCCATAGGTAAAGACGAAGGTCTGGTGCTTGTGCATGGCGCTCAGTATGCCCTCCGGCCCGGTGCGGGGCCAGCCGGACGGCCGGGTGATTCGGATGTTAAGCCGAACAGCGGCCCGGCACGGCCCGCCGCCGCCGGTAGAATCAACAAACAGAACCCCTCCCAGCACGCCGGAAGGCCGCCGTAGTGTCCTCAGCGCCCACCGCTGCCGCGCCCGACAACAACAGCCCGGACGTCGTCCGCGCCGTCCTCGTTGTCGACTTCGGCGCCCAGTACGCCCAGCTCATCGCCCGCCGAGTCCGCGAGGCCCGGGTCTACAGCGAGATCGTGCCGTCCACCATGCCGGTCTCCGAGATGCTGGCGAAGAACCCTGCCGCGATCATCCTCTCCGGCGGCCCCTCGTCCGTGTACGAGGAGGGTGCCCCGCAGCTCGACCGCGCGCTCTTCGAGGCGGGCGTGCCCGTCTTCGGCATGTGCTACGGCTTCCAGCTGATGGCGCAGACCCTCGGCGGCACCGTCGACAACTCCGGCGCCCGTGAGTACGGCCGTACCGGCCTGCACGTCAGCAAGCCCGGCTCCACCCTCTTCGAAGGGACCCCGGCCGAGCAGCCGGTGTGGATGTCGCACGGTGACGCCTGCTCCGCCGCGCCCGAGGGCTTCACCGTCACCGCCTCCACCGACGTGGTCCCGGTCGCCGCCTTCGAGAACGACGCGAAGAAGCTGTACGGGGTGCAGTACCACCCCGAGGTGATGCACTCCACGCACGGCCAGCAGGTCCTGGAGCACTTCCTCTACCGGGGCGCCGGCATCGAGCCGACCTGGACCACCGGAAACGTCATCGAGGAGCAGGTCGCGGCGATCCGCGAGCAGGTCGGCGCCAAGCGCGCCATCTGCGGGCTGTCCGGTGGCGTGGACTCCGCCGTCGCCGCCGCCCTCGTGCAGAAGGCCATCGGCTCCCAGCTCACCTGCGTGTACGTCGACCACGGTCTGATGCGCAAGGGCGAGACCGAGCAGGTCGAGAAGGACTTCGTGGCCGCGACCGGGGTCTCCCTGAAGGTCGTCGACGCCCAGGAGCGCTTCCTGGACGCGCTGGCCGGGGTGTCCGACCCCGAGGAGAAGCGCAAGATCATCGGCCGGGAGTTCATCCGGGTCTTCGAGCAGGCGCAGGCCGAGATCATCGCCGAGGCGGGCGCGCACGGCGACGAGCCCGTCCAGTTCCTGGTGCAGGGCACGCTCTACCCCGACGTGGTGGAGTCCGGCGGTGGCACCGGCACCGCGAACATCAAGTCCCACCACAACGTCGGCGGACTCCCCGAGGACCTCGAGTTCGAGCTGATCGAACCGCTGCGCAAGCTGTTCAAGGACGAGGTCCGGATGGTCGGCCAGGAGCTCGGCCTTCCGGAGGAGATCGTCCACCGCCAGCCCTTCCCGGGGCCCGGCCTCGGTATCCGTATCGTCGGCGAGGTCACCAGGGAGCGCCTGGACCTGCTGCGCGAGGCCGACGCCATCGCCCGCGAGGAGCTCACGGCGGCCGGTCTGGACCGTGAGATCTGGCAGTGCCCGGTGGTCCTGCTCGCCGATGTGCGCTCGGTCGGCGTCCAGGGCGACGGCCGCACCTACGGCCACCCGATCGTGCTCCGCCCGGTCTCGTCCGAGGACGCCATGACGGCGGACTGGACCCGGATGCCGTACGAGGTGCTGGCCAAGATCTCCACCCGCATCACCAACGAGGTCGCGGACGTCAACCGCGTCGTCCTCGATGTGACCTCGAAGCCGCCGGGCACCATCGAGTGGGAGTGAGCCTCCCCGCTTGTCAACGCCGACGCCGTCGCTCATTCGTTTGTGGGGCGGCGTCGGCGTTCGCGGTGGGTAGTCTGATCGCACGGACCAGAATCACGGCCATGGGAGCACTCATGAGCGCAGAGATCTCGCACCACTGGCCGGTGCCGCCGCGCGACGGCTACACGGTGGACGACCTGCTCACCCTGTCCGACCTCCCGCCGCACACCGAGCTGATCGACGGGAGTCTGGTCTTCGTGAGTCCGCAGCGCTACTTCCACAGTCTTGCGATCGACCTGCTGGTGAACGGACTGCGGAGCACCGCGCCGCCTGAGCTCAAGGTCGTACGAGAGATGACCGTGGTGGTCGACAAGCGCAACGGCCCCGAACCGGATGTGTCGGTGGTCCGTGCGGCAGCGGCTCGCAGCCGGGCGCAGACGTACTTCCAGGCACGGGACGTGCTGCTGGCGGTCGAGGTGGTCTCTCCCGACTCCGAGGCCCGCGACAGCGACACCAAGCCCCACAAGTACGCCGGGGCCGGTATCCCCTACTTCTGGCGAGTCGAGATGGCGGGCGAGGACGAGCGGCCGGTGGTCCATGTCTTCGAACTCGACAAGGTGTCGCGCGCCTACGTGGCCACCGGCATCTTCCAGGACCGCCTCAAGGTCTCCGTACCCTTCGACATCGACATCGACCTCACGGAGATCGACAAGCTCTGATCCTCAAGGCGCGTCGCCTCTCTGGCCAGTTGGGGTGCGCGGCGCTACCTTCCGCCGCATGGACGAGACCCCGGCGAAGGCACCCGCCCCTGCTCCCGCTCCCGCACTGGCCCCCGTTTCCGCCGACTGGCTGCGGTTCGCCATGCCGCCCTTACACGAGTCGATCGCAGAGGAACGCGCCTACCGCAAGCAGCGGCTCGCGGGGGCGCTGCGGGTGTTCGCCGGGCTCGGGTACGAGGACGGGGTCTCCGGACACATCACCGCGCGGGACCCCGAGTTCGACGACTGCTACTGGGTGAATCCCTTCGGGGAACCGTTCGCCACGATGACCGCGGGCGCGTTGCTCCTGGTCAACGGGGAGGGGCAGGTCGTCGAGGGCACCCGGCGCGTCAACCAGGCGGCGTTCGCCGTGCATGCCGAGGTGCACCGGGCGCGGCCCGGGGTGGTGGCCGTCGCGCACACGCATTCCACACATGGGCGGGCGCTGGCGGCGCTGGGGGAGTTCATCGAACCGATCACCCAGGAAGCCTGCGCCTTCTACGAGGACCACGCGCTGTACGACGCCTACACCGGTGTGAGCGTCAACGCAGCCGAGGGGCGCGGCATCGCCACCGCGCTCGGCGCTCGCAAGGCGATCATCCTGCGCAACCACGGACTGCTGACCGTGGGCGACTCCGTCGACGCCGCCGCGTGGTGGTTCATCGCGATGGAGCGTTGTGCGCGGGTGCAACTCGCGGCGCGGGCGGCGGGGAAGCCGGTGCTCATCGCACACCGGGATGCCGTGGCCACGCGTGAGCAGCTCGGTGGCGATCTGGTCGCGTGGATCAGCTATCAGCCGCTGTGGCGGCGGGTGATGGATGCTGAACCCGAACTCATGTCGTAGTACGTCAATTTGATCGTTGGGCAATCACCCTCGCATTACCCGCGTATCGTCTTCTAAGGCACTTCCGGTGACCACCGGTACGGCACAATTCCTTGTCAGTACAAGGTTGTTGCTCAGCTGCTCAGCTCTGGTGGAAGGGTGCGACGTGCCGTGGCGGTGCAAGAGGTAGGACACAGCGTGCACGGCGGCGGCTGCACCTGCGGGGACTGCCCGCATGGCGCGCGCGAGGGGCACCGGCGTGCGGTGGCCGAGTTCGGCGCGCGCCGGGACGAGCTCGCCTCGGGGCAGGGGCTCCCCGCGCAGATCGCATACTCCGAAGGGGCCTCTCGCCAGTGGATCTCGGATGAACTGACGGCGTCGGCCCGTACCGTCGCCGAACGCAGCAGGGCGGCCGGAGCGGCCTGGCTGCACCGCGTCTGGCGGCGCACGCTGCTCGTGGTCTGGGGCTGCGCCGGGTTGTCCCTGGTACCTCTTGCCGGGACAGCCATCAATACCGGCTGGGGCCCGACACGTACCGCCGCGCTGGCCGCCGTGCTCTCCTGCGCCGTGCTGCTCACCGGTGCCGCATGGCTGCACCGGGCCCATGGCGGGTTGCTCGCGCCGTTGGTCGCCGAGGACAACCGGCTGTCCACCTCACGGGTGGTAGCCGGAGCCTGGGTGCTCTTCGCCGCTTCCACTGTGCTGTTCCTCGCCATGAGGCTGGCTGCGGCGGGTGCCTCTCCGGCCGGGTCCGCAGCCGGAGGCGGGCTGGGCGGAGGGTCCGGGCTCGCCAGGGGTACCGCCCTGCTGGTGCTGGTGACCGTCGTCTGCCTGATCGCCGTGGTCGTACGCCGGGTGGTCATCGTGCGCGTCCTCACCCAGCGGGTGCAGAAGGTGCAGGCCGACCATCCGCGCCCGGCTGATCCGCTGTGCGACGACGCCGGGCGCGGCAGCTTTACGGACGCCCAGTACGTGCTGGTCAGCGCGGCGGCTCTGAGTTACGCGGCGGTCCTTCTCGTCCGGGATCCGGGCGGGCTGCCGCGGCTCCCCTGGAGCGTGACCGCCCTGGCGCTGGTCTCGGCCTTCGTCTATCTGGCCGGAAAGTACGCCGAGGGCTCCCGGCCCGTCGTCCTCTCGGTCGTCCGTGCCCGTGAACCAGGCGATCTGGACGGCCCCATCAGGACCGGGGACGACATCGAGATCCGCGGCGCGGGCTTCGTCCCCCCGGGTGCGGGCGCCCCCGACCGGCTGGCCCGGATGACGGTGCGCATCGGCACGGTCCATGTGCATGTCCCGCTGGTGCCCGTGGCCGGAGGATTCACCAATCCCACCGACACCAGTATCAGGGTCCCGGTCCCGGTCGATGTCGAACCCGGACGGGTCGATGTGCAGGTGGTGACCGCGGCGGGCGCCGAGTCCAACCGGGTCGGTATCGACGTCACGGACTGAACCCGCTGAGCCATACAGCCGTCAGTCGCGTAGTCATATCTGCGGATCGTGGGAAGAATCGTTCCAGCCGGGTACGACGCGGAGGCGACGATGGCGCATATGGACCGGACGACGACCATGACAACCTACGGGCTGATTGACGACCGGCGGAACGGCGACGACGGCTGGAAGGGCACCGCGCAGCGCTACGCGCTGCTGCCCCTGAGGCTCTTCCTCGGCGTGACCTTCATCTATGCCGGACTCGACAAGCTCCTCGACCAGACCTTCCTCTCGGCGAGCGGCACGGGCTCGATCGGTGAACTCATGAGGTCCGTACGCGGCTCCTCGGCGATCCCCGGACTCGTGGACCTGGCCCTGAAGAACCCCTCGGGCTTCGGCTACGCCATCGCCATCGGTGAACTCGCCGTCGGCATCGGCACCCTGCTCGGACTCCTGGCACGGCTCGCCGCGTTCGGCGGGGCGCTGATCTCACTGAGTCTGTGGCTGACCGTGAGCTGGCAGACATCGCCGTACTACTACGGCAACGATCTCGTGTATCTGATGGCCTGGCTGCCCCTGGTCCTGGCAGGTGCCTCAGTGCTGTCCGTCGATGCCGCCATCGCGGATCGGCGCCGCCTGGGCCGGTAGTGCGCGAAGCGACGGCACCGACCGGGAACAGCCCTCTGCCACGCGGCTCGCCGGACCCCCCGGCGGCCCGCGTCCGGCTCACGGCGTGTGCCGCCTGGCTCAGGCCGCACGACCGCTCTCGACGGACACACGGTCCGGACGGGGCTTCAGGCGGCGGGGCCGTGTCACGTCCGGACGGGGCTTCAGGCGGCGGGGCCGAGTCACGTCCGGACGGGGCTTCAGGCGGCCGGAGCGGCCGAAGCTCAAGGCGCAGCGCGGGTGACCTCCACCAGCCCGAGCCCGACCTCGAGATGGAGCGTGAGTGTCCCGACCGGGCCCGCCTTCCCGGCCGGCTTCCCGCCTGCCTCCCCGGCCGGGGGCAGCGTGATCGTCCGCCGCCGGTCCGGGCCCACATCCACGTCCTCCCGTTGCTCGTCCGCCAGCCGGACCACCCCGAGACCGGCCTTGGCGGTGATCTTCACCGTCGCGTCCCGGGGCACGACCACCCTCAGCCGGCCCGCACCCACCTCCACCGTGGTGTTCACGGTCGACTCGGCTGGGATGGCGAGACCGCCCAGATCGAGCCTGGCATCGCCGCTGCCGAGCTCATAGCGCGGTACGACCGCCGCGATGGTCGCCGGCTGCCAGTCCGTGCGTATCCACTGGGTTCCGATCTCCTTCGGCAGCATGGACGAGGCCGCCAGCAGCAAGGCGGTGACTATGGTCAGCAGGACCGTGCCCCCGCGCCTGCGCCCGAGGAGACTGCTTGTCAGCAGACCGAGGCAGAACACCGCGAGGGCGCACGCGAAACCGGTCTCCAGGCTGGTGCCGAGCGGCTTTGATTCCCAGCTCAGACCTGCGCCGAGGCCGCCCGCGAGCAGCGCGAGCAGGAACACCAGCCCCCCGATGCCACGCTTCCCGTATGGCCGTGAGGCGGCGGCCGGGACTTCCACCGGGCCCGGGAACCGGCCGGATATCCGCTCCTGGGCCCGGCCGCGGTCCCCTCGCGCACCCGGCTGCCGGGGCACCGCCTCAGCCCAGTCTGGGGCCACCGCGTCCGGTGGCCCCCACAGATAGCCGGTGGCCACCGGCCCCGTCGAGCCGTCCTTGACGATGGGGTCACGCCACCATGAGGGCCCGCCCGGCGCGGGCGGGGCTTTGGTCTCCGGCGGTGCTTCCTTGACGGCGTGCGCTGTCGCGGGGTCGAGCCGGCCACCGTCGGACGCGGCCAGGCTGCGCCGCTGCGACCAGACCGCCGCTGCCGCCATGGCGATCGACAGCATCGCGGCGAACCCGAGCATGGTGCCATTGCCGATCATCGACAGGAACAGGGCGCAGCCGAGCAGGGCCATCAGCACGGCGATCAGTGCCGCACCGTCCACCCGGCCCGACAGCGCGCGGCGGGCCTCGTTCTCCTCCTCGCCGTCCAGGGGCATCAGCAGCCAGGCGAACCCGTAGAAGATCAGACCGATGCCACCCATCACCGTGAGCACCCCGATGACGATCCGGAAGATCACCGGGTCGACGTCGCAGTAGCGCCCGAGCCCGCCGCAGACACCGGCCACGAGCTTCTGTCGCGGGGTCCGGCGCAGCTGGGGCTGCTGCTCCCGCGGTGGCGCGGGGGGCGGAGTGGTCGGCTGAGTCATGGCTCCATGGTGACCGGCCCCGGCGCCCGGCGGCAGCCGTCCCGACCCTGGACCGTCCCTGATATTCCCCCTCCGGGATCCCTGGGGATCAGGGACAGTCTCAGGGACGGCCCTGATGCCAGCGATGGGACGGACGTGTGACCATCGGGGCATGTCAGCCGCAGCCGCCCGCCTGCCGGACGCCGAAGAGCCGACCGTCCGCAAGCTGTACCGCAGCGCCGACGGACGGTGGCTCGGCGGTGTCGCGCGCGGGCTCGCCGGCCATCTCGGTCTGCCTGTGGTCTGGGTCCGGCTGATCTTCTTCTGCCTTTTCATGGCTGACGGACTCGGCGCGCTGTTGTACGCGGTGTTCTGGATCGTCGTGCCCCTCGGTGTCGGTGGCAGGTCCGCCGAGTCGAAGCCGGTCTTCGAGACGACATCCGACGGCAGACGGCGGCTGCGCAAGCCGGACAAGGGCCAACTGTTCGCGTTGTTCGGCCTGCTGATCGGGGCCGTCTCGTTCGTCGTCAACGTCGACCTTGGCGGCCCGGTCAACCGCTATGTCTGGCCGGTGCTGCTGATAGGCACCGGTCTCGTCCTGGTGTGGCGCCAGGCGGACAACGCCCGCCGGGCCCGGTGGACCGGCGGTGGCACCCGCCGTCGGCTGTTCCAGCTGGCACGGGGCCTCGCCGGGGTCGCCCTGGTGGGTATGGGCCTGACCGTCTTCGTCGTCGTCCGGGGCTCGGCCGCCCAGTTCGGTAACGTCATGACGGCGGCGATCGCCGTGATCGTCGGCGTCGGTCTGCTCGTGGGCCCGTGGCTGGTGCGGATGACCCAGGACCTGTCCGAAGAGCGTCTGATGCGCATCCGCGCCCAGGAGCGAGCCGAGGTCGCCGCCCATGTGCACGACTCTGTCCTGCACACCCTCACCCTGATACAGCGGAACGCGGACGACGCCGGTGAGGTGCGCAGACTGGCCCGGGCCCAGGAGCGCGAGCTGCGCAACTGGCTCTACCGCCCCGAGGGCACCGGCAAGGAGGCGGACGAGGAGCCGGCCACCGTCTCGGACGCGGTGAAGAAGGCCGCCGCCGAGGTGGAGGACAAGCACGGCGTTCCGCTGGAGGTCGTCGTCGTCGGCGACTGCCCGCTCGATGAGCGGCTGGTGGCGCAGATACAGGCCGCGCGCGAGGCGATGGTCAATGCCGCGAAGTACGGTGGCGAGGGCGGCCCTGTGCAGGTGTACGCGGAGGTCGAGGGCCGGACCGTCTTCGTCTCCGTACGGGACAGGGGGCCCGGCTTCGACCCCGAGGCGGTTCCAGAGGACCGGATGGGCGTTAGAGAATCGATCATCGGGCGGATGCAGCGCAACGGCGGCACGGCGCGGCTGCGCTCCGTGCCCGGCGGGGGCACCGAGGTGGAGCTCGAGATGGAGCGGGAGCCGGAGACCCGCGACGGTGCTTCACACGGGGCCTCCCAGGGCCCAGACCACGGGACTTCCCCAGGACAGTGAGAGGCGGACGGATGACCGAGCAGACCGATGGGGGCGAGCGAGGTTCGGAGCGTCGCGTAAGGGTCGTGCTCGTCGACGACCACCGGATGTTCCGGGCAGGTGTGCAGGCCGAGATCGGCCGCACGGATGAGACCGGAGTCGAGGTGGTCGGTGAGGCCGCCGACGTCGACCAGGCGGTCACCGTGATCACGGCCACCCGCCCGGAGGTCGTGCTGCTCGACGTCCACCTCCCCGGCGGCGGCGGGGTGGAGGTACTGCGCCGCTGCGCGGGGCTGATGGGCGGGGAGCATCCGGTGCGCTTTCTCGCGCTCTCGGTGTCGGACGCGGCAGAGGACGTGATCGGGGTGATCCGCGGGGGCGCGCGGGGCTATGTCACCAAGACCATCACCGGCAGCGACCTGGTCGACTCGGTCTTCCGCGTCCAGGACGGGGACGCGGTGTTCTCGCCGAGGCTCGCGGGTTTCGTGCTCGACGCGTTCGCCTCGACCGACGCGCCTCCGGTGGACGAGGATCTCGACCGGCTCACCCAGCGGGAGCGGGAGGTGCTGCGGCTGATCGCACGCGGATACGCGTACAAGGAGATCGCCAAGCAGCTCTTCATCTCCGTGAAGACCGTCGAATCGCATGTGTCGGCGGTGCTCAGGAAGCTCCAGTTGTCCAACCGCCATGAGTTGACGAGGTGGGCCACGGCACGGCGACTGGTGTGACCCCACCTGGCAAAGGCACGACGAGGCGACTTATGCGACCCGGGTCGCGCCGGCGAACGGCATCTGGTCGATGGGCGCGACCCGCACGGGTGCGCCCGGTCGCGGGGCGTGGATCATCTGGCCGTTGCCGATGTAGAGGCCCACATGCGAGATGCCTGAGTAGAAGAACACCAGGTCACCGGGCGCGAGCTGGGAACGCGGCACCCTGGGTCCGGCGTCGATCTGGGTGTAGGTGGTCCGGGGCAGGGAGACCCCGGCCGAACGCCAGGCGGCCTGGGTGAGGCCTGAGCAGTCGTATGACGAGGGCCCCGTCGCGCCCCAGACATAGGGCTTTCCCAGCGCTCCGTACGCGTACGCGATGGCTTGTGCCGCACGGGGATTGGGGGCGTCGGCCGCGACAGCGCCGCGCGTGTCGTCGCGGTCGGCCCGGCCGGGCAGCGTGCCGTCCCCGCTCGCGTAGGCGGCCTGCTCATCGGAAGTCATCCGGGCCAGGACGGATCGGGCGGCGGCGAGTTTCTCGCGTACGGCCTTGCGGTGCCGCGCGAGTTCTTCCTGGCGTTCCGTCAGCTCGGCCAGCCGCCCGTCGGCTTCGGCTCTCAACTGAGCCAGTTCCCGGCTCTCCTCGCGGATCCCGGCCAGGGTGGCGGCCTGCCGGGATCCGGCCCGCTCGGCGTACTCGGCGCCTGTCAGATAGGCGTCCGGGTCCGAGCTGAGAGCCAGTTGCACGGCAGGGTCGAGACCACCCGCGCGATACTGGGCGGTGGCGAGCGAACCGAGCGCGTCCCGGGCGGTGTTGAGCCGTGCCGTGCGCCGGGCGGCCTCGTCGCGCAACCCGTCGAGCGTGGTGCGGGCCGCTGCGGCGGCCTCCTTCGCACCGTTGTACCGCTCGGTCGCCTCCTCCGCCTCCCGGTAGAGGCCGTCTGCCTTCGTCTTCAGTTGCTCGGGAGTGGAGCCGGGGTCGGCGTGCCCGGCGCCCTCGAAGAGAGTGCCTGTCGCGGCACCCGCCAGCGCGACGGTGAGAGCGGTGCGGGCGGCGGTGCCGCCCAGGTTGCGCTGCTTGGGTCTGCGGTGCGCTGCCACGAGGGCCAGTCCTTCCGGTGTCCGGTAGGTCGTTCCGTACGGTTCCGGCGGCGGTCCGCCCAGGGGAAGCGTCCCGCCGCCGGATCCTTCGGCGTGGCGGTCGAGTCTGCTGACCGGTATGAGATCGGCAGGTCGATCACCTGGGGGAGGACGCTAGACCGACATGGTGAGCCGACGGGGCGAGATGACCGATATTGACGGAAGTCAGCGCGCCCAGGTCGGTTTCCGACCGGGGAGCTAGGCTCCGGTGTCATGGACGTACTCATCAATGTCTTCGTCGCGCTGCACATCATCGGTATCGCGGCGCTGCTCGGCGGTTTCCTGACCCAGATGAAGGCCATGGGCGCCGGGACGGCCCGCTTCACCCCGGCGATGCTCCACGGGGCGCTGACGATGCTGGTCACGGGTGTGGCGCTGGTGGGACTCAATGAGGCGGACGACCAGGCGGTGAACAACCTCAAGGTCGGCATCAAGCTCGCGGTGCTGGTGGTGATCCTCGGGCTCGTCTATGTGAAGCGGGACGAGGAGCGGGTGGACAAGGCGGTGTTCGGCGCGGTGGGCGGCCTCACCATCGCCAACATCTTCATCGCGACTCTCTGGACCTGACCCGATGTGACCTGACGTGATCCGGTCTCGGATGAGCCGGGCGACCGCCCGGCAACGGTTCCCGGTGCTGGAACTGGTGCTTGCCGAGCCCCTGGCCCCGGAGCGGTACGACCGGTACCAGGCGCTTGGGGAGCAGGCGAGTTCCATGTGGGCGAGTTGGAGCTCCTGGTGCGCCACGACTGATCGCGGGGTGCCCCTGCGGCCGGGGCCGAGGGGCACCCCTTGCATGTGAGCCCGGCTGGCTGCGAGCTCCGCTCAGACCGGCCGCACGCTCCCGTGGATCGGCATGTAGTAGATCGACTCCTCGCGGACGTTCGCGCCCGGCTTCGGGGCGTGGATCATCTGGCCGTTGCCCGTGTAGATCCCGACATGGCTGATGTCGTCGTAGAAGAACACGAGGTCGCCGGGGACGAGGTCCTTGGTCGCCACCCGCTGCCCCACCTCCACCTGGTTCGAGGTGGTCCGGGGCAGATCGACACCGGCCGCCCGCCAGGCCGCCTGGGTCAAGCCGGAGCAGTCGTAGGAGCTGGGGCCGGTCGCGCCCCAGACGTACGGCTTGCCGAGCTGGGTGCGGGCGAAGGCCAGCACCTGCTGCGCCTTGGCGGCGTACGAACCAGCGGCCGTGCTCGCACCGGCACCTGTCCCGATGCCCTCCTGCCGCGGTTGTGCCCGCCGCTCCGCCGCGGCCTCAGCCGCTGCCCTGGCCTCAGCCTCGGCCTCGCGGCGGGCCTTCTCCTCCCGCCGGCGGTCAAGCTCCGCGAGCCGTGCCTTCTCCTCCGCCGTCAGCCTCGCCATCAGCCCCCGCGCCTCGGCGAGCTTGCGCTGCACCGTCTCCTTGGTGGTGCGCAGGGACGCCTGCGAGACGCTGAGTGTCTCCAGGCTCCTGGACGCCTCCGTTGGCTGCTCCAGCGCCGCCGACCGCTGCTCCTCGAAGTCGGTGACGGCCTCGCGCTGTTCATCGGAGAGCCGGTCCATCAGACGCGTCTGGTCGAAGTACTGCTGGGGACTGTCCGCGAGGAGCAGCGCGGCGGTCGGCGCGCCGGTGCGGTACTGCGCGGCGGCGGTCGAACCGAGCGCGCGCCGGGCCTCGTTCAGGGACTGTGTGCGTTGTGCGTTGCCGTCGAGGAGCTGGTCCGCCTTGCGGCGCTGCTGCGCCGTTTCCTCTTTGGCGCGGTTGTACTGCTGCGTACCGGTGCCGGCCTGGCGGTAGAGGTCGTCGACCTTCTTCTGGACCTCGTCGACACTGGGCTGTGGTTCGGCCTGGGCACTCTGCGCGGAGAGCAAGGTCACTCCCGCGATGGCCGCCGTCGTGAACCCGACGGCGGGACTCTTCGTACGTGTACCCGTACGGGCACCCGTCGCCTTGCGGTGCGATGCCAAGACGGCATCTCCTTCCGTTTGCCGCCTACCGGGTTAGCTGTCGGGTTCGGACGGAACGGAAGGTTGTCCTACGGGCCTTGCTGGGCGTGGCCCGATTCACCCCGGTGGGGCCCCTCTTGCGTTGGTCGGCGCAGGAGAGTTGGGTCCCCGGTTCCTCACTTTCCTTGCGGAATGGTCGGATTCGGCGCGAGCTGCCCGATTGGCGTTTGTCGCCGCGGGGGTACGGGCTGCCTGGGCGAGCACGCTAGCCAAACTGTGGCGCTCTTGTGAAGGTCGGTGCGCGTTATGTCCGATACATTTCCGTGACCTTGGCGTGTCGTGGCTGCAACTTCACTAAATGTGACGACTGGGGCCGGGTCGGACATCGGCGGGATATTGGCGTGATCGAGACGGGGGATTGAGGGAGGTGGCGGCGGGCTGTCGGTGCGGCGGCCTAGACTCGTAAAGCGATGAGCAGCCTCTTTGACGAAAGCTTCCTGGCCGGCCTCCAGCGCTCGACGGCCTCGGAGGAACCCCCGCCTCCGGAGCGCGAAGGATATGACGAGCCGGACGAGCACGGCCCCGCCGAGGACGTCCCGCACGACCTCTTCGACGGGCGCTTCGACGTGCCTCCGACCAGGGACGAGTACTACCGCAGCGGCGTACCACGCCCGGCCGTGGACCCCGCCGCGCTGCTCGGAGGGCTGAACGAACAGCAGAGCGCCGCCGTGGTCCACACCGGCTCGCCCCTGCTCATCGTGGCCGGAGCCGGCTCCGGGAAGACCCGGGTGCTGACCCATCGGATCGCCCATCTGCTGGCGACCCGCAATGTCCACCCGGGGCAGATACTGGCCATCACCTTCACCAACAAGGCCGCGGGTGAGATGAAGGAGCGGGTCGAGCATCTCGTCGGCCCGCGCGCCAACGCGATGTGGGTCTCCACATTCCACAGCGCCTGCGTCCGCATCCTGCGCCGCGAGAGCAAGAAGCTCGGCTTCACCTCGTCGTTCTCGATCTACGACGCCGCCGACTCCAAGCGGCTGATGGCGCTGGTCTGCCGCGATCTGGACCTCGACCCGAAGAAGTTCCCGCCGAAGTCGTTCAGCGCCAAGATCTCCAACCTGAAGAACGAGCTGATCGACGAGGAGACCTTCGCCGATCAGGCCGAGGGGGGCACCTCCCAGGCCGGAGGCCCTGGGGGAGGTTTCGAGAAGACGCTGGCCGAGGCGTACCGGATGTACCAGGCGCGGCTGCGCGAGGCCAACGCCCTGGACTTCGACGACATCATCATGACCACCGTCCATCTGCTGCAGGCCTTCCCGGACGTCGCCGAGCACTACAGGCGCCGCTTCCGGCACGTCCTGGTGGACGAGTACCAGGACACCAACCACGCCCAGTACACCCTGGTGCGCGAGCTGGTCGGCGAGGGATACGAGGACCTGCCCGCCGCCGAGCTGTGCGTCGTCGGCGACGCCGACCAGTCGATCTACGCATTCCGCGGCGCCACCATCCGCAACATCCTCCAGTTCGAGGAGGACTACCCGGACGCGACCACGATCCTGCTGGAGCAGAACTACCGCTCCACCCAGACGATCCTCTCCGCCGCCAACGCCGTCATCGAGCGCAACGAGAGCCGCCGCCCCAAGAACCTGTGGACCAACGCGGGCGCGGGCGCGCAGATCACCGGCTATGTCGCCGACACCGAACACGACGAGGCGCAGTTCGTCGCCGACGAGATCGACCGGCTGACGGACGCGGGCGACGCCAAGGCGGGCGATGTCGCCGTCTTCTACCGGACCAACGCCCAGTCCCGTGTCTTCGAGGAGATCTTCATCCGCGTCGGCCTGCCCTACAAGGTGGTCGGCGGCGTGCGCTTCTACGAGCGCAAGGAGGTCCGGGACGTCCTCGCCTATCTGCGGGTCCTCGCCAACCCCGAGGACAACGTCCCGCTGCGCCGGATCCTGAACGTCCCCAAGCGCGGTATCGGCGAGCGCGCCGAGGCGATGATCGACGCCCTCGCGCTGCGCGAGAAGATCACCTTCCCGCAGGCGCTGCGGCGTGTGGACGAGGCGTACGGCATGGCGGCCCGTTCGGCCAATGCCGTCAAGCGCTTCAACACGCTGATGGAGGAGCTGCGCACGATCGTCGAATCGGGCGCGGGACCGGCCACCGTCCTCGAGGCGGTGCTGGAGCGCACCGGTTATCTCGCCGAGCTCCAGGCGTCGACCGATCCGCAGGACGAGACCCGTATCGAGAACCTCCAGGAGCTCGCGGCGGTCGCCCTCGAGTTCGAGCAGGAGCGCGGAGCCGACGAGGGCTCCGGCACGCTCGCCGAGTTCCTGGAGCAGGTCGCGCTGGTCGCCGACTCGGACCAGATCCCGGACGAGGACGAGGAGGGCAGCGGCGTCATCACGCTGATGACGCTGCACACGGCGAAGGGCCTGGAGTTCCCGGTCGTGTTTCTTACCGGTATGGAGGACGGGGTCTTCCCGCATATGCGGGCGCTCGGCCAGACCAAGGAGCTGGAGGAGGAGCGGCGGCTGGCGTATGTCGGCATCACCCGCGCCCGTGAGCGGCTCTATCTGACCCGTTCGTCGCTGCGCAGCGCCTGGGGTCAGCCCTCGTACAACCCTCCGTCGCGTTTCCTGGAGGAGATCCCGGACGCGCATCTGGACTGGAAGCGGACGGGACCGATGGCCTCCCCGGCGGGTCCGGTCTCGGGGATCACCTCGTCGCTCTCCTCGTCGCGGTCGCGTTCCGGCCCCTCGGGCTT
Source organism: Streptomyces sp. NPDC127084 (assembly GCF_042724175.1). Taxonomy (NCBI): domain Bacteria; kingdom Bacillati; phylum Actinomycetota; class Actinomycetes; order Kitasatosporales; family Streptomycetaceae; genus Streptomyces; species Streptomyces sp. NPDC127084. Next base: position 3,852 of record NZ_JBHXFA010000134.1, on the reverse strand, counting down.
CGCGACCCGGCGCGCGGCGGACAAGCCGGTGATCGCGCTGGCGGTCGGCGACCGGGTGACGCATGACCAGTTCGGTCTTGGCACGGTGATGGCGGTGACGGGATCGGGCGCGGACGCCCAGGCGACGATCGACTTCGGTGACGCCAAGCCCAAGCGGCTGCTGCTGCGGTACGCACCGGTCGAGAAGCTGTAGCGGGGAGCCGTGTGGCGGGGGGTGCTGCGGTGAAAACGCCGCACCCCCGAAGGCGGCGCGGAACCGGCTTCCCTGCGGTGCGGCGGGATCAGGTCGGGTCGAGCCCGTGGCTGCGCAGCCACGACAGCGGGTTTATCGCGTCACCGCCGCCCGGCCGCACCTCGAAGTGCAGATGTGGGCCGGTGGAATTGCCCGAGTTGCCGGAGAAGGCGATGACGTCGCCGGCTTTGACCGATCCTGAACGGATCTTGGTGCTGCTCAGGTGGCAGTACCAGGTTTCCGTGCCGTCGGCAGCCGTGACGATGGCCATGTTCCCGTAGGCGCTGTTCCACTGGGTGCGCACTGTGCCGTCGGTGGCGGCCTTCACCGGCGTCCCGTAGGAGACGGGGAAGTCGATACCGGTGTGCATGGACATCCAGTTGACGCCTGCCTGGCCGAAGTAGGCGCTGAGCCCGGGCCGGCTGACGGGGAGGGCGAATTTGGGGCGCAGTGCCTCACGGCGGGCGGCCTCAGCTTCGCGCTTCTTGCGGTCTGCCTCCTGGCGCGCCTTGAGGTCGATGCGCTCCTGGGTGCGGCTGGCGCGATCGCCGAAGTCGCGGGCGTCCGCGCTGAGTGCGGCGAGCTGGGTGTCGAGCTTGCTGTTGGCCGGGACCGACTGCACCGAGGCGGGATCGGCGGCCGTGACCGTGGTCTTGCTGGTGCTCTCCTCGTCCCCGGAGAGTCCGCCCACCGAGGCGGCCGCCACACCGGCGACACCCATGACGCAGGCGGAGGGCACGGCCACGGTGAGCATGGCGGAACGCTTGGCCGGGGTGCGGCGGCGGCCACGGGTGCCACCGCGGCGGGCGGGGCGCGGTGCGGGGATGGACACCGCGGGGGCGGTCATGGTCCTTGCCGCGGCGACGATCTCGGCCTCGTCGTAGCCCTCGTAGCCCTGGAAATCGTCGGAGCCGTTGAAGCTCCGTTCGTCCGGGAGCTCGTGTCGGCCGTCCGGCTGCTCGGTGTCCAGGACGCGGTCATCGGCGCCGGATTCGGTCTCGAGGTGTACGGCCCCGAGGTGCCCGGTTTCGTGGTGGTCGGCCTCGTGGAGGCCGGGTCCGGCCTGGAAGTCGTTCTCGGGGGAGAACTGCTCGGGCAGGGGCGCGTGCTCGGTGTAGTAGCCGGTCTGCTCGGTGTACTCACCCGGGTTCGTGGCGTATTCGGCGTATCCGGGATGCTCCGGGTAGCCGGTGGGCGCTGCGTACTGGCCGTATTCGCCGTACTGCTGCGGCTGGGGCTGCGCCTGGTAGGTGCTGGTGCCCTGTTCCGCGCCCAGGCTGTCACCGCTGCCCGTGCCCGAGTTCCAGGCCGTCGCGTCGTATGCGCCGGTTTCGTAGGACGTGCCGTACGCGCCCGCCGCGGGCCACTGGCCCGTCGTGTCATAGGCGAAGGTGGCCGCCGCCGTCTCGAACTGGCCCGTCTGGTTCCAGGCGTTGGCGTCCCACTGGCCGGTGGTGTCGTACTGCTGGTGTGCCTGGGCGGTGGCGTAGCTGTCGTAAGCCGTCGTCGCCGACTGCCACTGCGTCGCGTCGTACTGGTCGGTGCTGCCGATGTCTCCGGTGGTTCCCGTGCCGTAGGCGTAGTCGCTGGGAAGCGAGCCGAAGAGCGGGTCGGTGTCGAAGCTGCCGGAGGCGTAGGAGTCATACCCGGCGTCGGGGTGCTGGTCGTTCACCAACTTCTCTCTCGCCTCGACAGCAGGACCAGGATCCGGAGTCACCCGCGCTGGGGGGACCCGAGGAATCGCAGTGGGCGCGACTGTACCCGGCAGTACGCGACGCCGACAATCTTCCGTTGGTTCCAGGCAGACGGGAAACGGGCATTCGGCCGTCTTTCGGCGAGGTCCAGGGAGACCTTTGGCCTTATGTTCGATAAGTGTTCGAAGTCTGTTCAGGTGGCGGGCCTCAGGCGACGGACACGGCTCCGGGTGTCCCCGCCCCGGCTTCCATGCCCGGCTCCGATTCCTCAAGTGCCTCCCGGAGGCTTGCCGCGACGGCCGGATGTACGGGGAGGGCGAGGTGGCCGATACCGCTCACACGCACGTTCCGCACCCGCAGATCCGGGTGATCGATGCGGGCCGTTTCGAGCGGAACCATCAACTGATCCAGGTCGCTCCAGAAGGCGACGAAGCGAGTCCGGCAGCCGGGGGCGGGCAGCTTGAGCTCCTCCACCACATCCGAGCCGGGGCGCATTTGGCGCACCAGGGGGTGAGCGCTCGCGATCGGGGCGACGCTGGTCCCGGAATGGGGGGTGCCGAGGGTGACCAGTGTCCGGACCCGGTGGTCGCCGCCGAGTCGCTGGACGTAGTAGCGGGCGATCAGGCCGCCGAGGCTGTGCCCGACGATATCGACCTCGGGCCGACCGGTGCGGGCGCAGATCTCCTCTATATGGCGGCCCAGCAGTTCGGCGGCGCTCCGTACGTCACAGGTCAGCGGCGAGTAGTTGAGCGACTCTATGGAGCGTCTTCCGTCCCGGGCCAGGTGGCGGCGCAGCAGGACGAAGACGGAACGGTTGTCGATGAAGCCGTGGAGGAGCACCGCCGGGGGAAGCTGCGCCACCTGCTGGCTGGGCAGGGCCCGCGCGTCCCCCGCGGAACACCCGGATCCGGCCACGCCGCACCCGTCGGGGCCTCCTGGCCTCGGACGGCCTGGCCGCTCCTGGCTGATGCCCGACGGGTACAGCACAAGGTGCCCGGCCAGGATCGCCAACTCGAGGACAGTGGCGCGGAGCAGCGCGACGGGCAGCCGGAAGTGCGGAAAGCGCAAGAGCGGCAGCAACCCCATGGCCGACCTCCCGAATGGCGCACGGGTCGACGGCTCCGTCCCCCATGGCCCTCGTAGGGAGACCGGCAGGCCGCGCCGCACTGGGTCGTGCGGTGCGAGGTGCGGCCGTATGGCGGTGCGGGCTATACGGCGCTGCGGCGATGGTCTGACGGCTCCCTGGCGCTCGCCGACTCCTGGCGCGGCCCGGTCGCTGACGACTGCGGGCCGCTCGGTACGGTGCCGATGCGGCGCGTGGCGAATATGTCCCACGTGTGATTTCCCCCTCCCTGTCCACCGTGAAACGAGCGGTTGCGGGATGCTGTAGATAACGTTCGTTCACCTCCCCGGTCCTTCCGGTGAACGGGGTGCGGGGTTCGTGCCAACGGCGGCACAGTCGGGATGTGGAGGCAGTGATGGGTGTGACCGGTCCGATCCGCGTGGTGGTGGCCAAGCCGGGTCTCGACGGCCACGATCGCGGCGCGAAGGTGATCGCACGGGCCCTGCGCGACGCCGGTATGGAGGTCATCTACACCGGGCTCCACCAGACCCCGGAGCAGATCGTGGACACCGCGATCCAGGAGGACGCCGACGCGATCGGCCTCTCCATCCTCTCCGGCGCCCACAACACGCTCTTCGCCAAGGTGCTGGAGCTGCTGAAGGAGCGGGACGCGGAGGACATCAAGGTCTTCGGGGGCGGAATCATCCCGGAGGAAGACATCCCCCCGCTCAAGGAGAAGGGCGTGGCCGCGATCTTCACCCCGGGCGCCACGACGGCATCCATCGTCGAATGGGTCAACGCGAACGTCCGGCACCCGGCGGACGCCTGACCCCGCCTGCGCCGCCCGTACCGCCCCCCATGGC
>NZ_JBHXFA010000133.1:10271-20172 GCF_042724175.1 Streptomyces sp. NPDC127084 | reverse complement strand
GAGTTAGAGTTCTTCTGGGGGGGGGGGGGGGGGGGGGCGGGCGGGCGTGCGTTCGCGCGGCGCGGGGGGCGCCGGTGGCGGGCCCCCCCCCGGACCGTGTTGTCATGTGCCCGCGTCATGGGTCCGCCGCCGGGCAACGGGCCCATGACCGGTGGCCGTGGCGCGGCCAGGGCCGACGCGTCAGTGGAAGAAGTGGCGCGTCCCCGTGAAGTACATCGTCACGCCGGCCTTCTTCGCGGCCTCGACGACCTGCTCGTCACGCACCGAACCACCCGGCTGCACCACGGCCTTGACCCCCGCCTCGGTCAGGATCTCCAGCCCGTCCGGGAAGGGGAAGAACGCGTCCGACGCGGCGTAGGAACCGGTCGCGCGCTCCTCACCCGCCCGCTCCACCGCCAGCTTCGCGGAGTCGACGCGGTTGACCTGGCCCATGCCCACGCCCACCGACGCGCCGTCCTTGGCGAGCAGGATCGCGTTGGACTTCACGGCGCGGCAGGCGCGCCAGGCGAAGGCCAGTTCGGCGAGTTCCGCGGCGTCCAGCGCGTCACCTGTGGCAAGCGTCCAGTTCGCCGGGTCGTCACCGTCCGCCTGGAGCCGGTCGGTGACCTGGAGCAGGGCGCCGCCGTCGACCGGCTTGACCTCGACCGGTGCCGCGGGGGCGTCGGGGCAGCGGAGCACGCGGATGTTCTTCTTGCGGGCGAGTACCTCGACGGCACCGTCCTCGTAGCCGGGAGCCACGATGACCTCGGTGAAGATCTCGGCGACCTGCTCGGCCATCGCCGCGGACACCGGGCGGTTGACGGCGATCACCCCGCCGAACGCCGAGAGCGGGTCGCAGGCGTGCGCCTTGCGGTGCGCTTCGGCGACATCGGCGCCGATCGCGATACCGCACGGGTTGGCGTGCTTGATGATGGCCACACAAGGCTCGGTGTGGTCGTACGCGGCGCGCCGCGCGGCCTCCGTGTCCGTGTAGTTGTTGAACGACATCTCCTTGCCGTGCAACTGCTCGGCCTGTGCGAGCCCGCCGCCCGCCTCGGTGACGTACAGCGCCGCGTCCTGGTGCGGGTTCTCGCCGTAGCGCAGCACGTTGGAGCGCTGGTAGGTGGCGCCGATGAAGTCGGGGAAGCCACTGTCGTCGGCCGGGGCGTACGAGGACGCGAACCAGGACGCCACGGCGACGTCGTACGCGGCCGTGTGCTGGAACGCCTCGGCGGCGAGGCGCTTGCGGGCGGTCAGGTCGAAGCCGCCCGCGGCGACGGCGGTGAGGACGTCGGCGTAGCGCGCGGGGCTGGTGACGACCGCCACGGACGGGTGGTTCTTGGCGGCGGCGCGGACCATCGAGGGGCCGCCGATGTCGATCTGCTCCACGCACTCGTCGGGGCTCGCGCCGGAGGCCACGGTCTCGCGGAAGGGGTAGAGGTTCACCACGACGAGGTCGAACGGCTCGACGCCCAGCTCCGCGAGCTGCTCACGGTGCGCGTCAAGGCGCAGATCGGCGAGGATCCCGGCATGCACCCGCGGGTGCAGTGTCTTGACCCGGCCGTCGAGGCACTCGGGGAATCCCGTGAGCTCCTCCACCTTGGTGACCGGGACACCGGCAGCGGCGATGCGGCCCGCGGTCGAGCCCGTGGAGACCAGCTCCACCCCGGCCTCATGCAGCCCGCGTGCGAGCTCCTCAAGACCGGACTTGTCGTAGACGCTGACCAGCGCGCGACGGATGGGCCGCTTCATGGTTTCGGCGGTCACGGGATAAACACCTTTCGTCCCTCAATGCGGTAGCCGTTGCGGGCCAGACGCCCCACGACATCGACGAGCAGCTGACGCTCGACTTCCTTGATGCGCTCATGCAGAGCGGCTTCATCGTCCTCGTCCCGTACGTGCACCACGCCCTGCGCGATGATCGGACCGGTGTCGACGCCGTCGTCGACGAAGTGGACGGTGCATCCGGTGACCTTGACGCCGTACGCGAGCGCGTCGCGGACGCCGTGGGCCCCGGGAAAGCTGGGGAGCAGGGCCGGGTGGGTATTCACGAACCGGCCGCCGAAACGGGCGAGGAAGTCCTTGCCGACGATCTTCATAAAGCCCGCGGACACCACGAGGTCCGGCTCGTACGCGGCGGTCGCCTCGGCCAGCGCGCGGTCCCACTCCTCGCGGCTCGCGTGGTCCTTGACCCTGCATACGAAGGTGGGGAGCCCGGCGCGCTCGGCACGTTCGAGACCGGCGATCCCGTCGCGGTCGGCGCCGACCGCGACGATCTCGGCGCCGAAGCCTCCGGGGCCCCCGGGATAGGCGTGGATGGCGTCGAGCAGCGCCTGGAGGTTGGTGCCGGATCCGGAGACCAGGACGACGAGGCGGGCGGCGGCCACGGGGACTCTTTTCGCGTTGCGGTACAACAGGCGGGAAGGCGTTTGTGTGGTCATACGAACAAAACGAGTCCGGTGATACGGGGAACTCTACGAAGCCGTCGACCGTCAGCAACGATACCGGCACACCAAGCGGCCCCCACGGGACGGGGGCGCGACCGGGAGGTAGCGTCTGGGGCAGGGCACTTCCGCGCACGGAAGTGCCCGTGCACAGCGGGTACCCAGCGGTACTCAGCAGTAGCCAGAGGGGAAGACACTCGTCACATGCCGTCCACGCCGGACCGAAGCCGCCATATGGCTCTCCGCTCTCCGCTCGCACGCGAGCGGAGCTCCCTGACGCTGGGGTCCACGCTGCTGCGTGATCGCCAGTCCACGGAACCGACGGAGGGGTCCCGAGACGACAGCAACCCCTTCGCACCGCCCCCCGAGGGCTCCCCCGACCGGCCGTGGGAGCCGCGGCGGGGCGCCGGGGACGACGGAAGCGGGACCGGCGAGGGCCAGAGCGGTCGCGGCGGCAATGGCGAGGGTACGGGCGAGGGCCGTCAAGGCGGCCGGGGTTCGGCGTCAGGCTGGGGCCAGTGGAGCAGCCGTCAGCCGGGGCGCTCTTCGGGTGGTGGCTTCGGCGGCAGACCCGGCGGGCAGGGCGGGCCAGAGAGCGGCGGCCCCGGTACCGGTATGCGCTGGGACCCGACGGATCCGGCGCAGCGACGGGCCCGTTACGCGCTGCTGGCGGGCATGTGGGCCTTCTTCTTCGTCCTCTTCGACCTCTCGGAGATCGCCCTGCTGCTCGGCGCGCTCGCGCTGTACTGGGGCGGCAGCTCACTGCGCGCCAAGTCGCGCCGAGATGCCTCCGCAGCGAGTGCGGCGGGCATGGCGGGTGGTTCGGGGGCGGCAGCCGGACCGGGTACGGGGACTCAGACGGGCGGGGGCCGGCCCCAGGTCACGGCCGCGGTCGGCGGCATGGTGATGGCGGTGGTCGCGCTCCTGATGGTGGCGACGACCTTCACGATGCAGCTCGTCTACAGCGACTTCTACACCTGCCGGGACGACGCCCTCACCAAGTCGGGCCAGCTCGCGTGCAACGAACTGCTGCCCGATCCACTGCGCAAGGTGATCGGCGTCCAGGAGTAGTCAGGGCAGGTCGCGCTGGGCCCCGGGATCTGCCTCAGGGCCCGGCGCGCCGCTCTGGTCCGGAGCCGGGCACGTATCCGCCCCCACGGTCACGTCCCCCTCTCCGCCGGGTCCGCCGGACTTCGGCGCAGCCGTATCCGTCCCCGTATCCGCGTCGACTCCTGTCCCTCCGTCGTCCTTGCCGACGGATTCGGATACGGAATCGTCCTGCTCAGGCGCTCCTGGTTCGGCGCCGGCCCCAGCCTCCGTCTCGGGCGCGGCATCGGCGACCGGGCCTACCCGGCCGTTCCCGCCCACCGCGCCGCGCACCAGGCGTGCCAGGCGTACCAGGCCCGCGAGCCCCAGCGCCGCCCGTGCCCGCTTCGCAGCCGCCCAGCGGACCTCACGCGAAGCCGCCGGCCTGCCGCGGCGGGACTCGCGACGCATACGCCAGGTGTGCGCACCGACCGCTACCGGGATGCCGACAGCCGCCGTCCAGACGAACGCCGCCGCACCCGTGAGCCACCAGGCCGGGCCGAAGACGGCCAGCCTCCCCGTCCCCAGCGGACCGCCCGCCCAAGCCGCCAGCAGCGCCATGAGCACCGCGCACAGTGCGGCGGCGAGCAGGGCGATACGGGCCGTCTCACGGCGGCCCCCGGAGCCCTCCCGACCGTCACCGGGGTTGTCAGCGTCACCGTGGTCGTCGGCCTCGCCGTGTCTGTCGCCGTCACCGTGGTCGTCGGCCTCGCCATGGTTGTCACCGTCGCCGCCCACCGTGCACGCGGCGTGCGCCGCACGGCTCGTACACCAGCCGATGACACCGCCCGCCGCCACCGGGACGGCGGCACACGCCCACATCAGCGGCGCCTCCAGGCCGTGCGGTGGTACCGCCGCGAGCAGCGGGAAGCGGAGCGGTCTGGCGTCTCCCGCGACGGCGAGCGGCCCCGCGGCGGCGTCCGTGCCGAGCGCGAAGCCGGGTCCGAGAGCGAATGCGGCGCCCCACACCGCCGCGTTCGGCACGAGGGTCACGGCCAGCACCACGACCGCGATCCGCCCCGGCCAGTCCGCGGCGAGCCATACGAGCGACTCCCCCGCGGCTTGCCAGTTCCACACCAGGGACGCTCCGAGCAGCAAGGCTCCGCCAGCCGCCAGGGTCGCGGTCGCCGCACCCGCCGCGCGCAGCGCGACAACGCACCGGATGCGTGCGCGGGGGGTACACAGGACCTCAGGCACCCATGCGGGCAGCGGCCCGAGCGGGCGCCCGCAGGCCGTCCAGGCGCCCGCGACCGCTGACAGGGTGGTCACGGCGGGCAGGTGCAGCGCCGCGCTGAGCGGTTCGGCGGCGAGGGCGCCACCAGTGGAGTACATCGCCACAGCCATGGCGATCACCAGATAGCCGCTCGTCACGCCGGACAGCACCAGCCCCGCGGCGCCCCGGGCACCGGCCCCCGATTCGAGCGTGTCGCGTACCGCGCGGTGCGCCGCCCATACGGGCAGCGCCACCAGCAGCAGCGGCACCACCCCGACGGGCGCGGGGGCGCCCGAGAGGGTGTCCACGCGGACGAGTTCCGTGCCGTGCGCCAGCAGCCACAACCCGGCGGCCACGTGCAGCGCGCCGCGCGGGCCGCTGTCCGGATACGGCGAGCTGATCCACATCAGGGTCACCGGCACCGCCAGCGCGCCGAAGCCGAGCCCGGCCGCCACCGCACCCCGTAGCACGGCCGCCGTGAACAGGACGGCGGGCGGCCGGGCACCCTGTACGGCCACCGCTTGTACGGGGCTGTGGTCAGTCATCTGGGTCACCCGGCCATGCTGCCAAGATGGCCCGATGTATCCGGGTAACAGGCAAATGGCCGTGGTGTCGCAGAAGATACTTTTATGTACTGTTCGTAACGGCACCGTCACCCGACCGCATGGAGCCTCCATGAGGCGAAGCACACCGGACTCCGCCGACAAGAACGCCGAGAAGGCTGAAGCCGCCAAGAGTCCCAAGACCGCGCACACCAAGCGCGCAGGCGATCTGCCGTCTCCCAAGGAGCGCCGCAGGCTGCGCGAGTCCAAGGCCTTCAGTGAGGAGCAGGTCGCACAGGCCGTCGGGGTCACCCGGGCAACGGTCCGCTCCTGGGAGACCGGCCGGACGAGCCCGCGCGGACGCAAGCGCGAGGCGTACGCGAAACTGCTGGCGTCGTATCAGGCGGAGCTGACGGCGAAGGAGGCGGCCGACGCCCAGGCGGAGCGGGAAGCCCGCTGGGCGGAGGCCACCCGGGGGCGGGACGGCGGCCCCGAGGACACCCTGGAGCTGCCGAAGGCCGACGTGGAGCCTCCAGCGGCAGCGAGTGGCGAGGATTGCGGGAAGCCCGCGCGTGACCACGAACCGGCAGCTGAACCCGCGACCGGCCCCAAGGCCGCCCCCGAGGCCGAGTCCATAGCCGTGGCGAGCACCCAGGCGCAGGAGGACCGCCTCCACCCGCACCTTGCCCAGCTCGCCGCCGAGTTGCTCCACCCCTCGCCGCACCCCGTGGGAGAACCCGCCCCCAAGACCGCCGAGCAAGCGTTCGACCTGCTCTATAGGCGCACGGTCTCCTGTCTGGTGCGCCAGACCTATCTGCTCACCGGCAACCGGGAGTTCTCCCTGGAGGCGGTCGAGAACGCCTTCCACCGTGCATGGCAGCGCTGGCCCGAGGTGGCCGTCGACCCCGACCCCCCGGGCTGGCTGCGAGCGGTGGCCTACGAGTACGCGATGTCCCCCTGGCACCGGCTGCGCCGCGGCCACCGCACAGAACCCGACCGCCCCGACCGGCCCGGTCGATCGACCACCTCGGCGCTCCGGGCGGCACTGCTCGCGCTGCCGCCCTCGTACCGCCGCGCCCTGCTGCTGTACGACGGGCTCGGGCTCGACCTGCCCGAGACCGCGGCGGAGACGGAGGCGAGCACCCCGGCTGCCGCGACCCGGCTGCTGAACGCGCGCGCGGCCATCGCTGAGCGTGTTCCCGAGCTGCGAGAGCCGGACGCGCTGCACGAGGCGCTGGCCGGCCTCGCCGCGGCACTACCAGCCCCCGAGCTCGCACCCGCGACTGAGGTGCGGGCGTGCAGCGAGAAGCGCACGCGGTTCTGGACCCGCGCCTCGTACGGGCTCGCCGCCGCCATACTCGGGGCATCACTGCTGACAATGATCTTGAGCAGGGAGATCTACGAGGCCCCGCGAAGCCCCGGTCGCTCGGTCGGCGGGGTGCCGTCGAACCCAGGGCCGATGGCCGAGACTCCTGACCGCGTCGAAGCGCGTCAGCAGCTCCGGGACCACCCGCTGAACGGACCGGGAGGACTCGTCCCCCTTACCGATTGACCGACCTCGATGCGGGACGAGGCAGGGCCGCGGGCGCGCGAACGCGAGGAAGACCGGGACGCCGAACGTACGGGAGACCGGGCGCACACGGGGTGCGCGGCGAAAACGCGGCACGCGGGGAACGCGCGAAAACGCGGCAAGGGGCCCGCCCCCGGTCTCCCGGAGCGCGGACCCCTTGCCTGCTTTGGGCCGCTTGGGCCTGCCGGCTGCCTCAGTCGGAGGAAGCTCAGCCCGCGAGGATCTCGCGAGCCAGCTTGGCCGTCTCGGTCGGCGTCTTGCCGACCTTCACGCCGGCGGCCTCCAGGGCCTCCTTCTTCGCCTGGGCGGTGCCGGAGGAGCCGGAGACGATGGCGCCCGCGTGGCCCATGGTCTTGCCCTCGGGGGCGGTGAAGCCCGCGACGTAGCCCACGACCGGCTTGGTGACGTTCGCCTTGATGAAGTCGGCGGCACGCTCCTCGGCGTCGCCGCCGATCTCGCCGATCATCACGATCAGGTCGGTGTCGGGGTCGGCCTCGAAAGCCGCCAGGGCGTCGATGTGGGTGGTGCCGATGATCGGGTCACCACCGATGCCGACGCAGGAGCTGAAGCCGATGTCACGCAGCTCGTACATCATCTGGTAGGTCAGCGTGCCGGACTTGGACACGAGACCGATGCGGCCGGGCTTGGTGATGTCGGCCGGGATGATGCCGGCGTTCGACTGACCGGGGGTGATCAGACCCGGGCAGTTCGGGCCGATGATCCGGGTCTTGTTGCCCTTGGCGCCCGCGTACGCCCAGAACTGGGCGGTGTCGTGGACGGCGACGCCCTCGGTGATGACGACCGCGAGGCCGATCTCGGCGTCGATCGCCTCGATGACCGCGTCCTTGGTGAACTTCTCCGGGACGAAGATGACCGTCACGTCGGCGCCGGTCTTCTCGATGGCCTCGGCGACGGAGCCGAAGACAGGGACCTCGGTGCCGTCGAAGTCGACCGTGGTGCCCGCCTTGCGCGGGTTCACGCCACCGACGATGTTGGTGCCGGAAGCCAGCATGCGCTTGGTGTGCTTCTGGCCCTCGGAGCCGGTCATGCCCTGGACGATGACCTTGGATTCCTTGGTGAGGAAGATAGCCATGGTGAGTCTGTGACCTCGTCCCTTGTTACTTGGCAGCAGCCAGCTCGGCGGCCTTGTCAGCCGCGCCGTCCATGGTGTCCACACGCTGCACGAGCGGGTGGTTGCGGTCGTCCAGGATCTGACGACCCAGCTCCGCGTTGTTGCCGTCGAGCCGCACGACCAGCGGCTTCGTCACGGCCTCGCCCTTGGACTCAAGGAGCTCCAGGGCCTGCACAATGCCGTTGGCGACCGCGTCACAGGCGGTGATGCCGCCGAAGACGTTGACGAAGACGGACTTGACGTCCGGGTCGCCGAGGATGATCTCCAGGCCGTTGGCCATGACCTCGGCGGAGGCGCCGCCACCGATGTCGAGGAAGTTGGCGGGCTTGACGCCGCTGTGGTTCTCACCGGCGTAAGCGACGACGTCGAGGGTCGACATGACCAGACCCGCGCCGTTGCCGATGATGCCGACCTCGCCGTCGAGCTTGACGTAGTTGAGGCCCTTGGCCTTGGCGGCGGCCTCGAGCGGGTTGGCCGCGGCCTTGTCCTCGAGCTCGGCGTGCTCGGCGTGGCGGAACTCGGCGTTGGCGTCCAGGGACACCTTGCCGTCGAGGGCGATGACGCGGCCGTCGGCGACCTTGGCCAGCGGGTTCACCTCGACGAGGAGGGCGTCCTCCGCGACGAAGGTCTTCCACAGGGTCACGAGGATCTCGGCGACCTGCTCGGCCACCTCGGCCGGGAACTTCGCGGCCTCGACGATCTCGCGGGCCTTTGCCTGGTCCACGCCGTCGTTGGCGTCGACCGGGATCTTGGCGAGCTTCTCGGGGGTCGTCGCCGCGACCTCCTCGATGTCCATGCCACCCGCGACCGAGGCCATGGCCAGGAAGGTGCGGTTGGTGCGGTCGAGGAGGTACGAGACGTAGTACTCGTCGGCGATCTCGGGAGCCGTCTCGGCGATCATCACCTTGTGGACCGTGTGGCCCTTGATGTCCATACCGAGGATGTCCGTGGCGCGGGCAACGGCCTCGTCCGGCGTGCCGGCCAGCTTGACGCCACCGGCCTTGCCACGGCCGCCCACCTTCACCTGGGCCTTGACGACCGAACGGCCGCCCAGTCGCTCGGTCGCCTCGCGCGCCGCCTCAGGCGTGTCGATGACTTCACCGGCCAGCACCGGTACACCGTGCTTGGCGAAGAGGTCCCTCGCCTGGTACTCGAACAGGTCCACGCGCGTCCGTCCCTTTGCTTCTAATCGTCGCAGTTGTGATTCGCGGTTCGTTGTCTGCGTGGGCGTGCCGCGAAGGGCAACGTGACTGCGCTGTCACTAGGGAGGCGTACACGGTGGCCGGGCACGCGGCATGTCCGTCTCGCAGAGTATCCCCGTGGGCCTTGGGTCCCTAAATCGCAGATCACAGAGCGGCGGTGATACCGGTCACAGACCGCGTACGGAGCGGGCGGCCCCCACCCCAATGGAGGCCGCCCGTGCGACCGCGACACGGGGCGGGGCGGGGAACCGCCGATCGCCCGCCTACCCGGGCCAGCGGGGCTGACTCAGCTGCCGTGGATCACGCGCTCGGTGGCGTGCCGGGCTACATGCTGGGTGGCACCGTCGGCGTAACTCGGGGTAATCGCGGTGGCTGCGTCCTGGGCACCGAAAACCGCGTGGGACGCCACCGGCGTGGCGGCGACCGTGCCGGTCAGGTCCTGGGCGAACGGCCGCGACTCACCGGCCACCCCGCCCGCGAAAGAGCCGGTCGAGCCGCCGACGCCGTGGGCGACCGGCTTGACCTGGTCGGCGAGGGTCCCGACCAGCGGTGCGACCGACCCGGCCACCCCGCCGGCGAAGGGGCCCAGCTCGGAGACGACGCCGCCCGCGAAGGGCGTCACGTCCCCGGGGGGGGCCGGGGGGGGACCCGCGGCGGCGCCGCCCGCCGGGCCCGGGCGCCGGGGGGCGCCGGCCCGGGGCCCCCCCCCCGTCGGGGGGCGGGCGGGCGGGGC
>NZ_JBHXFA010000133.1:0-10261 GCF_042724175.1 Streptomyces sp. NPDC127084 | reverse complement strand
TGCCTCCGTCATGCGGGTGGAGCGGCTGCACACTGCCCGCCCCCGGGGGTGCCTGGTGCGGGATGCGGGCGAGCGCCGCGGCGCCCGGGGCGCAGGCCGCGGCCCGCGCGGCGGGGGCCGCCCCGCCCGGCGCCCCCGCCCCCCGCGAGGGGCCACCCGCCCCGGGGCGGGCCGGGGGTGAGACCAGCGGCATCGCCGACCGCCTGACCTGCGACCGGGGCGACACCGTCCAGGGCCCGCCCCGCTATCGGGGGCAGGACGTCCTGCGCAGTCTCGTCCACGACAGGGCCGGTGGCGCCGATCACGGAGTGGGCGTGCGCCGGGGCCTGCTCGAGCTCCGGGGCGAACGCGGACAGCGGACCGAACAGGTAGTCGATCTCAGTGTCGATTGCGGGCAGCTCGGCCGTGTCACCGGCCTGCTGACGGACCTGATCCTGCGCCAGGTCCGCAGCCGACGCGGCCGACACCACGGGCTTGGACGCGGCAGCGTCCCGTGCCGTACCGGTGGCCGCGGACACGGCCGGGGAGTGGTCGACGTCTGCGGCGTCCGCGATGTCCACGACGTCGGCGGTCTTGTCCTGGGCCACGTCAGTGGCCTGGTCCGGGGTGGAGAGGGACAGGGAGGGCAGCTCGTCCGCACTGGCCGCGGCCGTGCCGATGGCCCACATACCGGCGGCTCCGGCCGCGACAGCGATGGAACGGCGGATGTTCTTGTTCATATTCGGGTGATTCCTTCGGATTCCGAGGGTCGGGCAGACCTGCTCCGCCCCCGCGCGGCAGGTCTCAGGCGGGGGAACGGCCTGCCCTATCCGGGGAATTCGAGGATGTCGCGGTGGCGCTCACGCAGTCCGGCCTCGTCGGCCGGCTGCCGGGACCCGCGTATGAGGACGAACGTCGCACCCCGTGAGGACCACACGCCCTCCGGGTCACCCGCGCGGTGCGTGTGGCCGTCACCGACGGCCTGGAGTACGGCGCTTCCGCCTGGCCCGGCCGGTGCGCGGCCGGGTGCGAGCGGAAGTCTCCCGCCGTGCCCATGTGAGGCGTCGGCGAGGAACGTTCCCGGAGGGCCCGGCGGAACCATTCGCGGAGTCACGTCCGGAGACCGGGTCGCGGGCGTGGGTATCGCGGGTTTGGCCCCTGGACGGTCCACCGCGGACCCTACGGCAGCCAGTTTCTGCCCCGGTACGGACACAGGGACGGCCGTCGGGGCGGGTACGGGCACGGCCTGTCCGTCACCGGGCCAGCGCGCGGCCGGATCGGGCAGCGCCCGCCCGGCCACCGGCTGGCCTGCTGTCCGGGCGGTCGTGGCCACGGCACGCCCCAAAGGCTCGGCGACTGCCTCGTTGACCGGCTCGACCACTCGTACGGCAAAGGGCGCGACTGCCTGCTCCACAACGGGCACGACAGCCGCCGCTGCGGTCCGGCCGGTCAGCGAATCCCCGATATGTCCGGCCGTTGCCCGCGCCGGTTCCACCGGCGCCAGCGGCTCCGCTGACAGCTTCGGACTCCTCGGCGCCCCAGGGCTGATCGGCTGCCGCTGATCCGCCGGCGGCGCCTTCGACGTGCCATCGAGCACGGTGTGATCGAGCGCGGTGTGATCGAGCGCGGTGTCGTCGAGTCCGGCGCCATCGAGCCCGTCCATCGCTTCGTTCGCGACCGCGCGCTCCAGCACCCTTTCCGCACCGGGTCGTTCCGCCGCCTGCGCCTCGGCACCGAGGGCAAGCCCCAGCATCGTCAGCCCGGCGAGAAGCAGCAACACCCGCACAGCGCGCATCGCATGCCGCCGTGCCGCGTCGCGCTCAGGGAGCACGGCGGCTGCGGGCAGCACAGCAATGAACGACAAAACGGGTGAAGCCCTCTCCGGTAGCGGAGGATGACCCTCCGGTGGCAACGGGGACGATGCTCGCACGGGACCGCGGGGGTCGCGCAAGCCCCTTGTTACTGATGAGTCGCCATGTCCGGTATGGGAAGGGGCCGCTTCTCGATCGCGGCAGCCATGATTTCCGGGAAGAGGTCAGGAGTACAGGCGAAGGCCGGGGCGCCCAGGGCGGCCAGCGCCGCCGCGTGCTCACGGTCATACGCCGGAGCGCCTTCGTCGGAGAGTGCGAGCAGGGCGACGAACTGCACTCCGGACGCCTTCATCGCCGCCACCCGCTTCAGCATCTCGTCCCGTATGCCGCCTTCGTAGAGGTCGCTGATGAGCACGACGACGGTGTCCGCGGGGCGGGTGATCTGCGACTGGCAGTAGGCCAGCGCGCGGTTGATGTCGGTGCCGCCACCGAGCTGGGTGCCGAACAGCACATCGACCGGGTCGTCCAACTGGTCCGTCAGATCCACGACAGCCGTGTCGAAGACCACCAGCCTGGTCGCGATCGAACGCATCGACGCGAGCACGGCGCCGAACACCGATGCATACACCACCGACGCCGCCATGGAACCGGACTGGTCGATGCAGAGCACGACGTCCTTCTTCACGGACTGCGCCGCGCGGCCGTAACCGATGAGCCGGTCGGGGATGACCGTGCGGTGCTCCGGGAGGTAGTTCTTGAGGTTCGCCCGTATCGTGCGGTCCCAGTCGATGTCCCGGTGGCGCGGCCGGTTGACGCGGGCGCTGCGGTCCAGCGCCCCGGTGAGGGTCGCGCGGGTGCGGGTGGCCAGCCGCTTCTCCAGGTCGTCCACGACCTTGCGCACCACAGCCCGGGCGGTCTCCTTGGTCGTCTCGGGCATGGCCTTGTTCAGGGAGAGCAGCGTGCCGACCAGGTGTACGTCGGCCTCGACCGCCTCCAGCATCTCCGGTTCCAGCAAAAGGGTGCTGAGCCCGAGCCGGTCGATCGCGTCACGCTGCATGACCTGGACGACGGAGCTCGGGAAGTACGTACGGATGTCCCCGAGCCAGCGCGCCACGTTGGGGGCCGAGCCTTCAAGGCCGGCCGAACGCTTTCCGGTGCCGCGCTCCTGGCTGTTTCCCTTGCCGTAGAGGGCGCCCAGCGCCGCGTCCATGCCGACATCCGTACCGGCCAGGGTGCAGCCCGTACCGTCGGACGCGCCGCCGCCGAGCACCAGGCGCCAGCGCCTGAGGCGCTCGTCACCGCTCGCCGTCGCATCGGCCGCTGCCGTGGTCATACTCGGTCCCCCTCCAGGATCAGCCTCAGTACGGGCAGCACGGCGTCGGCCCGTGCCTCGTCGATTCCGGCGCCGAAGCCGGACGCACCGGACTCCCCGGCAGCCGAAGCCGTGCCCGGGGCCGCCGGGCCGCGGCGCACCAGTTCCCCGAGGGTGCGCCGGACACCGGGCTCGTACGCCGAGAACGTGCGCCGTAGCAGCGGCAGTACGTCCGTGAACGCGTCCGGTGGCACGGACATCAGCCAGGTGTCGACCAGTCCGAGCAGCCGCTCGTCATGGACCAGCAGCATTCCGCCACCCGCAGTGCCGCCGACGAAGCCCTCGATCCAGGCGGCGGCGTCGGCGGGCGGGGTGCCGGGCGAGAGCGCGAGGCCCATCAACCTGGCTGCCTCGTCCTCATCGAGGCGGCCGTCGTCCAGCAGCAGCCGGGCCGCGCGTCCTCGCAGCACCCCGGGCACGCTGTCTGGCACCGCGAGCTTGCGCAGTACCTCGGTCCAGCGCGCGCTCAGTTCCCCGCTGCCCGCCAGCAATCCGATCGCGCTGTGCACGCCGTCGAGATGGCCGCGCATCTCGGCGGCGCCGTCCGTGTCGAGCCCTGTGCAAGCAGGCGGCAGGCCGACGCATATCCGCTCGGCGAGGCCGTTCGCCACCTCCCCGAGCGCTGCAGTGTCGGTGGCCCGCACGTCTCCGTAGCGCAGGGAGCGGGCGAGCGCGGGGAGGGCCTGGGCGAGGTGGCCGACATCCGCGTCCAGCGCTGCCCGGTCGGCGAGTGCTCTCATCACCACAGGGAGGGCGTCGGGCAGTTCGGCCAGCAGACAGCGCTCGGCCAGGGTGGTCACATCGGCGAGCGCGGTCGCCGAAGCGGCGTCCGACTCGGCACGCGCGGTCGCCGCGCCGAGAACTGTGGTGCCCCAGATCCCCGCCTCGGCGACCTTGACGAACAGCTCAGGTTCCCATCGCAGCCGCCAGGTCTCCCGAAAGGTGCCGGTGGAGCCCCGGCCGGCCGCGGGGGCTCCCCAGTCGACGCCCAGCAGCCGCAACCGGTGCAGCAGCCTGCTGCGAGCGGCGTCGGTGTCCTTCCGCAGATCGAGCTCCAGCTCCCGCTCCAGCAGCTCCGGTTTCAGCCGCAGACTGCGCTGGAGCCGGGCCAGATCGCGTTGGAGCGGGACAGCCGGCGCGGACTCCGGAACCTCCCCCAGCACATCACCGATGACCAGCCGGTCCTGGACAAGCTCCAGCGGCACATCGGAGCCCTCGCACATCACGGCCCGTATGGCGTCGGTCGTCTCACTCAGTCCGGCGAGCGGACGGCCGCGCATCGCGGCCAGGGTCCCGGCGAGCCGTACGGCCTCGATGACATGCGCCGACGAGACGAACCGGTCCTCGTCCCTGAGCAGTCCGGCGACCTTGGTCATCCACCGTTCGACGGGACGGTCGGTCGCCCCGAACAGGTGCGCGTACCAGCCGGGCGAGTCGATTCCCGCGCCGTAGCCGGTGCGGCGGGCGAGCCTGCGGTGGGTCCAGGGGACCCAGGTGGTCTCCGTCCTGACCTTGGGCAGGCCCTTCAGCAGGGCGCGGTCCGCGGTGACCGTGGACTTCGCGGTGAGCGCGGGCACATGCCAGGCACCGCAGACGACGGCGACCTCATGACCGAACTCCCTGCGTGCCGCGTGCAGCTGGACCCGCATATAGGCCTCGCGCACCACGTCGCGGTCCCGCCCTCCGTGCCCGTACTCCTCACGCAGGGCGGCCATGGCCTCGCCGAGCACCGTGAACGGCGCGAGCGGGTCGGCCGGGGCGTCCCCGCCGCTCTCGCCGCGGTGCTCGACCACGTCCTCCCACCAGCGCTCCGGGTCGTCGTACCCGGCGGTTTCGGCGAGCACCGCGAGTGGATCGATCCGCAGTGCCGCCTCGTCAGCGCTGCCAGGATGCGCCTCGTCCTCGTCGTCCCCCCAGGTCGGGTCCGCCGCGGCGGCGAGCGAGTGGGCGGCGGGCAGATCGATGAAGCGGACCGGCACGTCGTGCCCTTGGGCCCAGCGGATGGCGACCCACTCCGGCGAGAAAGCGGCCATGGGCCAGAAGGCAGCGCGTCCCGGATCGTCCACGGCGTGCGCGAGCAGGGCGACGGGCGGGACCATGGCCTCGTCGGCGGCGAGCGGCAGCAGGGCGTCCCCCTCCGGCGGTCCTTCGATCAGCACCGCGCGCGGCATGGCGGCGTCGAGTGCCGCCCGCACGGCCCGCGCCGAGCCCGGGCCGTGGTGCCGCACCCCCAGCACCAAGGGCCCGCTCCCCGGCCACCGCTTCTCCCCTCCGGAAGCGATGGCCGTCGCGAGTCCGGTGCCGTGCCCTGCCGTGGTGACGGCTGTCGTCATGCGCTCACCTCGCGGCAGGCGCGGTAGAAGTCCTTCCAGCCGTCCCGTTCACGGACGACCGTCTCCAGATACTCCTGCCAGATGACACGGTCCGCGGCTGGGTCGCGGACCACGGCACCGAGGATGCCCGCCGCGACGTCCCCGGACCGCAGCACCCCGTCTCCGAAGTGGGAGGCGAGCGCGAGACCGTTGGTGACGACGGAGATCGCCTCGGCCGTGGAGAGGGTCCCCGAGGGGGACTTGAGCTTGGTGCGCCCGTCGGTGGTCATCCCGTCGCGCAGCTCACGGAACACCGTGACGACCCGGCGGATCTCGTCGACACCCTCGGGCACGGCGGGCAGATCGAGCGAGCGCCCTATCTGGTCGACGCGCCGGGAGACGATGTCGACCTCGTCGTCCGCGGTAGCGGGCAGCGGCAGCACCACCGTGTTGAACCGGCGGCGCAGCGCGCTCGAGAGATCATTGACCCCGCGGTCCCGGTCGTTGGCCGTGGCGATGAGGTTGAATCCGCGGACCGCCTGTACTTCCTGTCCCAGCTCGGGAATCGGCAGGGTCTTCTCCGACAGGATGGTGATGAGCGTGTCCTGGACATCCGCGGGGATGCGGGTGAGCTCCTCGACGCGTGCTGTCATGCCCTCGGACATGGCCCGCATCACCGGGCTGGGCACCAGGGCATCCCGGCTGGGGCCGTGGGCGAGCAACTGGGCGTAGTTCCACCCGTAGCGGATGGCCTCTTCCGGTGTACCCGCCGTGCCCTGCACCAGCAGTGTGGAATCTCCGCTGACGGCCGCGGCCAGATGCTCGGAGACCCAGGTCTTGGCCGTGCCGGGCACGCCGAGCAGCAGCAGTGCGCGGTCGGTGGCCAGGGTGGTGACGGCGACCTCGACAATCCGGCGCGGTCCCACGTACTTCGGTGTGATCACGGTCCCGTCGGGCAGGGTGCCACCGAGCAGATACGTGGCCACGGCCCATGGCGACAGCCGCCAGCGGGCCGGCCGCGGCCGGTCGTCGGCCGCGGCGAGGGCCTTGAGCTCGTCGGCGAAGGCGTCTTCGGCATGGGGCCGCAGGACCTTGGCATCTGCCTCGGCAGGGTTTTCGGGCATGGTCATGTATCCCCTCCAGATCGTTCGACCGGATGTGGGTCCACCGTGCACCACGCCACTGACAATCGGGCCGTTTCCGTGGACCACGGCCGAAGTCGTCGGCGAGGGAGAGGGGTTGCCGCGTACGCGGGGAGCGCCTCCCCGCCCTGCGGGATCGATGAATGCGCTGGTCAGGGGGATTGTCAGTGGGGAGTCGTAGCGTCGTTCCCATGAATCAGCAGGGGGTGCGCTGGACGGCGGAGCAGGTGCTGGCTCTGGCTCCTGACGTCGCGTCACGCAAGGCGGGAAGCAAACTCGGCACTGCCGGGCCGTGGTCGGGCACGGGCTGCGGTGCGTCCGGCGCCGTCTGGGGTCTGTGCAAGGGCAGCGGCAGCAGGCCGTATCAGACGATCGTCGACATCGCCGGCGCCACCGGCGCCACCGGTCCCGCTTACAAGTGCAGTTGTCCGAGCCGGAAGTTCCCGTGCAAGCACGCGCTGGGGCTGCTGCTGCTCTGGGCGGGCGACGAGGCGGCGGTCACGGACGGGGAGGTGCCCGACTGGGCCGACGAATGGCTCTCCGGACGGCGCAGACGTGCCGCCCAGAACGAGGAGCGGGGCGCGGACGGAGGACATTCCGCGAAGTCCGCCGACCCGGAAGCGGCGCGGCGGCGGGCCGATCGCCGGGCCGCGCGTATCACCGCCGGTGCTACGGAGTTGGAGCAACGGCTGGCGGACGTGCTGCGCGGCGGGCTGGCCGGGGCGGAGCAGGCCGGATACGGACTCTGGGAGGAGACCGCCGCCCGCATGGTCGATGCCCAGGCGCCCGGACTCGCGTCACGTGTCCGCGAGTTGGGGTCGGTGCCAGGATCCGGGCCGGGCTGGCCGGTGCGGTTGCTCGAGGAGTGCGCCCTGCTTCACCTCCTGGACCGGGCCTGGCTGGACCGCGCACGGCTCCCGGAACCACTGGCGGCGACCGTACGGACCAGGGTCGGACTGCCCTCACCTCCGGAAGGCCCCGCCGTCAGGGACGACTGGCTGGTGCTCGCGTCGTACGACACCTCCGACGGCAAGATCACCACTCGTCGCATATGGCTGCACGGCCGCAAGACCGGGCGCGCCGCGCTGCTCCTCTCCTATGGTGTGGCCGGACGGGCGCCCCAACTGGCCCTTCCGGTTGGCCTGATGATCGACGCCGCGTTGACCCCGCATACGGGCGCGGGGCAGCTGCGCGCCGATGTCGGGCAGCAGTTCGGGCAGCCGTCCCCGATCACGGCGCCACCTCCGGGAGTCACTGTGGCTGAGGGGCTCGCCGCCTACGGAGCGGCCCTGAGCGAGGACCCCTGGCTGGACTCCTGGCCATGCACGCTGTCCGGAGTAGTCCCGATACCCGGAGACGACCGCTGGCAACTGGCCGACGCCGACGGCCGCTCCGCGATACCCGTCACGACGCCCGTCCTTTCCCGCACCGCGTTGTGGAGACTCGCCGCCCTGTCCGGCGGGGGCCCTGTCACCGTCTTCGGCGAGCTGGGCCACCGGGGCTTCACGCCCCTCACCGCGTGGTCGGACGAAACCGCCGAGACGGTCTCCCTCACAGGCGAGTGAGCGGGTGCGGGGAAGAACCAGCCACCGTGGGTGCCACGGCGAAGGCAGCGGCACGGGGCCGACGTCGGGGGTGCAGCCCTACCTGGCCTGACCTGACCCGGGAGCTTCCCCGTCGAACGCCGGCAGGAAGACGGAGCCCGAAGAACCGACCACCCGCGATCTCGTCCGCGCAGCCGAACGGCCGGACGCCCGAACCGCATGACGCACCACGGAGGACCGATGACCGGCACCACCCGCGCCACGGACTGGGAAGAGCTCGTCTCATCGGCTCTTCTCGGCACCGATCGGCGGACCCCGCCCAGCGGCGTCCTCTCGCCTGGCAAGGAAGCAACCGTGGCTCTCCTGGACGCGGCCGCGATGCACACCGTGCGACGGCGGGCCGGACTCACTCCGGCCGCCGCGCGGCCGTTGCCGGAGCCCGCCCCGCAGGACACCCGGCCCCCACTGCCGGGGCCCGCCCGACGGCGGCTCGCTCAGCTGCTGGCCGGCCGCGCCGCGCCCTCGGGGTCCGGGGGCCGCCGCGGCACCGCACCTGATCTGACGGAATTGCTACCGCAGTGGCTGGCCGCCGCCAACGAGAAGGGGTACCGCGCGCCCGCTTCCGCCCTGCCGGCGCTGCTCGAAGCGGCGCGCGCCCGCACCGACCTGCGCCCCGCGGCGCTGCGCTTCGCCGGACCGCGGGGGCTGTGGCTCGCGGGGCTGAACAGCGACTGGAAGTTCGCCCTGCGCGGGGCCTGGGGGTCTGCCACCGCGGGCGGCCCCGGGGGAGGCGCCGCGCTGCCCGCTCCTGAGGACGTCATGGGTGTGCGGAAGCTGTGGGACGAAGGTCTCTTCGCCGAACGCGTGGCCGTCCTCACGTCCGTACGGGCCCACGACCCGGCAGCGGCTCTGGCCCTGCTGTCCGCAACCTGGTCGACCGAGCGTGCCGAGGACCGCCTTATGTTCCTCGACTCACTGCGCACGGGGCTGTCCGACTCGGACGAACCCTTCCTGGAGTCGGCGCTGTCCGACCGCAGTCGCAATGTACGGGCCACGGCGGCCGAACTGCTCTCATCCCTACCGCACTCGGCGCTCGCCGAGCGGATGGCCGAGCGGGTGGTCAGCTGCGTCGCCCGGGACAGATCCGGTGGCGCGACCGTCATCACGGTCGAGGCACCGCACGAATGCGATGCCGCGATGCAGCGGGACGGCGTCGTACCGGTGCCCCCGTCGGGTCGGGGCGAACGATCATGGTGGTTGGGGCAGTTGGTCGAGTCAGCTCCGCTGGCGATCTGGCCGCAGCGACTCGGAGGGCGCGCCCCCGAGGAGATCGTGGCCCTGCCCGTCGCCGACGGCTGGCGAGAGGAGCTGCACGCGGCCTGGTGCCGAGCGGCAGTACGCCAGCGGGATCCGGAGTGGTCCCGCGCGCTCCTCGGCGCACCCTCCGCACCACCGGCGAGCGGCCCCGGCACCTCGTCACTGGCGGAGCGGGCGAAGCTCCTGGCTGCCCTGTCCCAGCGGGAGCGGGCTGACTGGGTCGCGGCGTTCATATCCGCGCACGGGCTGTCGGAGGCGTTCCAGCTGCTCGGCGTCTGCACAGTGCCCTGGGCCGGGCCGCTGGGCCGCGCGGTGGTGGACGCGCTCGACATCGCCCGTGACGCCGGTAGCTACCCGTGGAGCTTCAGCGGGGTGATGGGCCTCGCCGAACGCTGCCTGGACCCCGGGGAGGCGACTCGCCTTGAGCTGCTGACCGCCACACCGGACGAGGCGGAAGGGGCGTCGCCAGGGGCGGGGGGCTACTGGTCAGAGGCCTTCCAGCGCCTGGTCTCCACCCTGCGGCTGCGGGCGGTGATGCACGCCGAGCTGGGCTCGGAAGGAGTAGTGGAGTAACCGGGGGCGCGGCGCCCGCAGGGTGAGCACCGGGGCGGACGCGCCCGGGCGGGCGCGAGAGGGCGACCGCCGGGAAGGGGGCGGCGGCAGTTCTGAGGCCGGACCGTTCACAGTTCACAGGCGGACAGCAGAGGAGCCGCCAGGTCCAAGCGCCAGACCGGTCGCCGTCGGACAGGCCGGTCGCCGCCCGTACCGCCCATGGGGGGCGGTA
>NZ_JBHXFA010000132.1:0-20334 GCF_042724175.1 Streptomyces sp. NPDC127084 | reverse complement strand
CTTCGGGGGTGCGCTGCGGGCCCTGCGTGCCCGGACGCTCGACATGATGGTGCTCGTCGCGGTCGCGGTCGGCGCCGGATGGCTGTACTCGCTGGTCATCACGTTGAGCGGCGGTGGCGACGTCTTCTACGAGGCGGCTACGGTGCTGGCGTCATTCGTGCTGCTTGGGCACTGGTTCGAGATGCGAGCCCGAGGCGGTGCCAACGACGCGATCCGCACCCTGCTCGACCTCGCCCCGCCGCGGGCATTGGTCCTGCGCGACGGAGAGCCGGTCGATGTACCGAGCTCGGACGTCGCCGTCGGGGATCTGCTGCTGGTCCGTCCCGGTACCAAGATCGCCGCGGACGGTGTCGTGGAGGAGGGCGAGAGCGAGGTCGACGAGTCGACGGTGACCGGCGAGAGCCTGCCGGTGCACAAGTCCCCTGGCTCGCCGGTGGTCGGCGCCACTCTCAACGCCAACGGCACGCTGCGGGTCCGCGCCACCCGGGTCGGCTCCGACACGGCGCTCGCCCAGATCGTCAAGCTGGTCCAGGAGGCGCAGAACTCCAAGGCGCCGGGCCAGCGGCTGGCAGACCGGGCTGCTTTCTGGCTGGTTCTCGTCGCCCTCGTCGGCGGCGCCCTCACTCTGACCGTGTGGCTGCTCGCCACCGACCGGTCGTTCAGCGCCGCGATGCTGTTCGCCATCACCGTCGTCGTCATCACCTGCCCCGACGCGCTGGGGCTCGCCACCCCTACCGCGATCATGGTGGGTACGGGTCTGGGTGCCCGCCGCGGTGTCCTGTTCAAGAGCGCGGCCGCCCTGGAGGCATCCGCCGGCATCCAGACCGTCGTGATGGACAAGACCGGCACGCTCACCAAGGGAGAACCCGAGGTGACGGACGTCGTCGTCGCGCCGGGAACGGATGAGCGCGAGACGCTGCGCCTGGTGGCCGCCGTGGAACGGGAGTCCGAACATCCACTGGCTGAAGCCATCGTCCGGTATGCGCAGACACAGGGGTCCCCTCCGTCCGCTGCACGCCACTTCGAGAACATCCCCGGTCACGGAGCCACCGCCATCGTCGAGGGCCACCGCATCGCGGTCGGCAACCGCCGACTGGCACTGAGCGAGGGGGTGGAACCAGGCCCTCTCACCGCACAGCGCGATGAGCTGGCAGCAACGGGCCGCACCGTGATCATCGCCGCCGTCGACGGACAAGCGGCGGCGCTGATCGCCATCGCGGACACACCCCGGGAGACGTCGGCCGCGACCGTGTCCGCACTACACGCACTCGGCATTCAGGTCGTCATGCTCACGGGCGACAACAAGGCCACGGCCGAGCGGATCGCCCGTCAGCTGGGCATCGACACGGTCATCGCCGAGGTCCTTCCCGGCGACAAGGCGGCCAAGGTCGCCGAACTGCAGCAGGAGGGCAGGAAGGTGGCCATGGTCGGGGACGGCGTCAACGACGCCCCTGCCCTCGCCCAGGCGGACCTCGGCATCGCCATCGGGGCCGGCACGGACGTCGCCATCGAGACGGCCGACGTCGTCCTCATGCGCTCCGATCCCCTCGACGTGCCGACAGCCCTGCGGATCGGCCGTGGCACCCTGCGCAAGATGCGGCAGAACCTCGGCTGGGCCATCGGTTACAACGCCATCGCCCTGCCGATCGCCGCCGGCGTCTTCGAACCCGCGATCGGACTCGTGCTTCGCCCCGAGATCGCGGCCCTGACCATGTCGGGCTCCAGCATCATCGTGGCCGTCAACGCACTCTCGCTCAAACGCCTGCGGCTCCCCCAGGAAGCGCCATCCGCCGTCTCCACCTCCGCGCGCGATCCCGCGCCGTGACTTCGAGACGTCGGCCTGCTGGAAAACGGTCTTCCACCAGTTCGACTGGTGGAAGACCGTCAGCCGTGCGGCGGACACCGGCGGCCAAGGCCGCCGGTGTCAACCGGAGGCGGGCGACACCGGACTGAGGGGATACCTGCCGCTCAGGGGAGGTCCGCGCCGGGCTGCTCGCAGACGCGGGCGGCCATCAGGGCGCCCTGTTGCAGCATGGCGCGCGCCTGCCGTGGGGTGATCTCGGCGGGGGCGCGACGGCGTAGCATGCCCTCCCGGGACAGGCGGGCCAGGATCCCGGCCATGAACGCGTCGCCGGCGCCGATGGTGTTGACGATCTCGGCGGTGATGGCGGGCACCGACACACTGTCTTCGAGCGGCAGGAACACGCTGCTTCCGCGGCCACCCCGGGTCAGGATGACGAGGCGGCCGTCGGCGGCGAGTTTGCGGCAGGCCACCTCGGGTGCGTCGTGGGGCCACAGCTCTACGGCGTCCTCGTCGCTGGTCTTGACGATGTGGGCGAGGTCGCACAACTTGCGGAGCGAGTCGAGGGCGTGTTTCGGGTCCACGCCCCTGACCTGCCGGACGTTGGGATCCACCGCGAGTACCGAGTGGGCCGCGGCGGCACGGGCCGTGGCCAGGACCGCGGCCGCCGCAGGGGCGACCACGGCGGCCAGACCACCGACGTACACCGCGCAGAAGCGGTCGAGGTCGTAGATGACCGGGTTGATCTGGAAGGTGGCGGTGCGCTGATGGTAGAACTCGTAGCGATTGGTGCCCGTGTCGGGGAGGGCTACGGCCAGCGCGGTGGGGTGTGAGCTGCGCGCGCACATGGTGACGTCGGCTCCGGCGGTGGTGAGCCGCTTCTCGCAGAGCGTGCCGAAGGGGTCGTCGCTCAGGGCTCCGGAGAAGAAGCTGCGGATTCCCAGGCGGGCCAGTCCGGCGGCCACGTTGGCCGGCGCGCCGCCGGGCAGGGCGCGGCAAATGGTGGAGCCACCCTGACCGGGCACCAGATCCACCAGTGCTTCGCCCATGACCAGGATCTGGCGGGTTCTGTCGCTCATGGCTGGACCACGATCTTGCGACCCACACCCGTCGTGAACTGCTCGATGGCCTGGGGGTACTGCTCGAGCGGCAGGCGGTCGCTGATGAAGACCGCCGGGTCCAGGACTCCGCTGGCGAAGAGGGCGGCGGCGCGGTCGAAGCTGTGCAGTACCGCCATTGAGCCGGTGATGGTGATCTCCTGGTTGTAGATGCGGTAGGGCTGGATGACAGCGGTGGTGGCGGGATCGGCGACCCCGAACTGGAGGAAGGTGCCGCCCTTGGCGACTCGGGTAAGGCCGTCCTGGATGGCCTGGGCGTTGCCGGTGGCGTCGATCACGAAGTCCCAGCCGTCGGGCTTGTCGAGCTCCCTGGCGTGGGCCGCGCTGCGGCTGCAGCCGAGTTCGGCGGCGGTGGCCAGGCGCTCGGGGTTGACGTCGAGTACGTCGACGGAGGCGGCACCGGTGCGCTTGGCCAGCTCCAGCATCATCAGCCCCATGGTGCCGGAGCCGTAGATGAGCACCTCGGCGCCCAGCGTGCTGTCATTGAGCACGTCGTAGCCGCGGATCGCGCAGGACAGCGGTTCGATGAGCACAGCGTCCGCCACGTCGACGTGCTCCGGCAGCCGTACGCAGTTGGCCGCGGGGACGACGGCGAACTCGGCCGCACCTCCGGGCACGGTGACGCCGATGGCCTGCCGGCGTTCGCAGAGGTTGCCGCGGCCGGAGCGGCAGTAGCGGCATTCGTGGCAGTGCAGGTTCGGGTCGACAGCCACCGGGTCGCCGACGGCGAGTTCGGTGACCTCGCTGCCGACCGCGACGATCTCGCCGGCGAACTCATGGCCTGGGATGATGGGCAGGGTGGGCGCGAACTCACCCTGGAGGATGTGCAGATCGGTTCCGCACAGGCCGGTGGCGGTGACGCCGACGACCACCTCCCGCGCGCCGGGCGCCGGATCGGGGACGCTGGCGAGTATGACCTCGCCGGGCGCCTCGATGAGCGCAGCCTTCATTTGACCGCTCCAAGAGACAGGCCCTGGACGAGTTTGTCCTGGGCAGCGAAGCCGGCGACCAGCACCGGCAGGGACACGACGACCGACGCCGCGCACAACTGGGCGAGGAACAGGCCCTGGCTGGTCACGAAGCCGGTGAGGAAGACCGGTGCGGTCTGGGCTGTGACGCCGGTGAGGACCTTCGCGAAGAGCATCTCGTTCCAGCTGAAGATGAAGCAGATCAGCGCGGTGGCCGCGATGCCGGGACTGACCACCGGGCCGATGATGCGGACGAGGATGGCGGGCAGCCGGGCGCCGTCGACCTGGGCGGCCTCGATGATGGAGACCGGGATGTCACCCAGGAAGGACTGCATCATCCAGACCGCCACCGGCAGGTTCATCGAGGTGTAGAGGATGACCAGCAGCCAGACGTTGTCCAGCAGACCGGCGTCCTTGGCGAACAGGTACACCGGGAGCATCCCGGCCACCACTGGCAGCATCTTGGTGGAGAGGAAGAAGAACATCACGTCGGTCCACCTGCGGACCGGGCGGATGGAAAGCGCGTACGCCGCCGGCAGGGCGAGCGCGAGGACCAGCAGCGTCGACACCACCGAGGCCGTGGTCGAGTTGATGAGCGGAGGCCAGGGGCCGGCGCCGCCTGTACCGAAGAAGGCGCGGTAGCCGTCCAGGGTGAGCGGCGCGGTGAGGGACGGGGGGTTGGTGGCGGCGTCCGGCTCGGAGTGCAGCGAGGTCAGCAGCATCCACAGGGCCGGCAGGGAGAAGGTGATGCCGACCAGCCAGGCGGCCACACCGAGTGCGGTGCCGCGGCGGCGTCGTCGTCGGGCGGCGGGCGGTGTGCCGGTGGTGCGGATACGTGGCGGTGCGGTGAGGGTCCTCATGCGTGGCCGCCCTCCTGGTTGAAGAGGGAGGACACCACGCGCAGCGCTGCGGTCGCGATGGCGATGGTGCCGATGACGACCAGGACTCCGGCTGCGGAGGCGAGCCCGTACTCGTGGGCGCGGTAGAAGGTCTCGTAGATGGTGTAGGGGAGGTTGGCGGTGCCAAGGCCGCCGGAGGTCAGGGCAAAGACGGCGTCGAAGTTCTGCACGATGTGGATGGAGCCCAACAGGATGCCCAGTTCCAGGTAACGACGCAGATGGGGCAGGGTCAGGTTGCTGAAGCTCTGCCAGGGCCCGGCGCCGTCGATGCGTGCCGCCTCCAGGATTTCGGTGGGGCGGCTCTGCAGCCCGGCAAGCAGGATCAGCATCATGAACGGCGTCCACTGCCAGACGAGGGCGGCTTCGACGGCGAGCAGCGGCATGTCCGAGAGCCAGTCGGGCTGGGCGGGACGGCGGTGGCCGAAGAGGCCGGCGATCCAGTGCCAGGCACCGTTGAGCAGCCCGTACTCGGGGTTGTACAGGGCGTGCTTCCACAGCAGTGCCGCGGAGACAGGCACCAGGAGGAAAGGGGTGATCAGCATGGTGCGGACGACTCCCCGGCCGGGGAAGGAGTGGTCGAGCAGTAGGGCGAAAAGGAGGCCGAGGACCAGGCTGATCAGGACCACGGTGGCGGTGAGCAGCACCGTGGTGACGACCGAGCTGCGTAGGTCGGCGTCGGTGGCGACGGTGACGTAGTTGTCGAGCCCCGTGAAGCGGCGGGTTGCGGGGTCGAGGGAGTTCCAGTCGAATCCGGAGATCACCAGAGTGGCCACGAAGGGCAGTTGAGTCACGGCGATCAGGAAGACCAGGGCGGGTAGCAGCGGTGCCCGGGTGGCCCAAGCGTGTGTCTTGCCTGGGCGAGGAGAGGCTCCGTCCGGGTTCCGGTGTGCTGGGGTCAGTGCCGGTGGCTGGGTGCTGAGGGCGGTTCTCAACGTTGTTCCTCGGCGACCTTCTCGGCCAGGTGCTGGGCCTTCTTCAGGGCGTCGGGTACGGACTGGTGACCCGCGACGGCGGCGTTGATCTCGTGGGACACCTTGGTGGCGAGGTCGGTGAACTCGGGGATGCCGACGAACTGGATGCCGGGAGCGGGCCGGGGCTGGAGGCCGGGGTTGCGAGGATCGGCGGAAGCTATGGCGTCGCGGGTGGCGGTGGCGAATGCCGCGGACGCCGTCCTGTAGGCCGGGTTGTCGTAGGTGGAGGAGCGCTTGCCCGCGGGGACACTGGCCCAGCCGACGGTGGAGCCGACGAGTTCCTCGTACTCCTTGCCGGAGGCCCAGGAAATGAACTTCCAGGCATCCTCGGACTTGCTGGAGGCCTTCTGTATGCCCCATGCCCAGGTGTAGAGCCAGCCGGAACTCTTGGTCTTGTCCACGGGGGCGGGGACGTAGCCGATCTTTCCCCGCACCGGGGAATCGGCGGCCTCCAGGGACCCGGCGGCTGCGGTGGCGTCGTACCACATCGCGGTTTTGCCCTGGAGCATGATGTTGAGGCATTCGGCGTATCCGGACTGGGGTGCGCCCGCCTCTCCATGGGCGCGGACCAGGTCGACGTAGAACTTGGTGGCCTTGGCGAATTCGGGCGAGTCCAGCCGGGCTTTCCAGTCCTTCGTGAACCAGGTCCCGCCCATGGTGTTCACCACGGTAGTGAGCGGGGCCATCATCTCGCCCCAGCCGGGCAGACCGCGCAGGCAGATCCCCTTCATACCGGGCTGGACACCGTCGGCCTTGGCCGCGAGGTCGGCGACCTGCTTCCAGGTGGGATGTGCGGGCATGGCTAGTCCGTTCTGAGCGAAGACGTCCTTGCGGTACATCAGGAAGGAGGACTCGCCGTAGAACGGTTCGGCGTAGAGCTTGCCGTCGGCGGCGGTGAGGGACTCACGCAATGGCGGCAGGATGTCGTCCTCGTCGAACGTCTTGTCCCTGGCGGCGAAGTCGTCCAGCGGGTGCAGCCACTTGTTGCGGGCGTAGATGGGCGCTTCGTAGTTGCTGATGGTGGCGACGTCGTACTGTCCGGCCTGGTTGGAGAAGTCCTGGCTGATCTTGTCGCGGACGTCGTTTTCCGGGAGGACGGTGAAGCGGACCTTGATGCCGGACTTCTTGGTGAAGTGTGCGGCGGTCAGCTTCTGAAGGTCGAGCATCTGCGGGTTGTTCACCATCAGGACGTTCAGCTCCCGCCCGTCGGAGCCCACCGCGCCGCCGGCCCCGCTGCAACCGGCGAGCAGGGAGGCTGTGACGGCGAGAGCTCCGGCCCGGGGCTTGTTGACGGCGCGTCGCCGGCTGCGAAAGGGCATGACGATCTCCTGTGAGGTGACAGTGGGTCGAGAGACGGGCTGTTGGGGGTCGCGGCCGCCCAATCCCGGGGCAGGGGACGGCAGCGTCCGGTCAGGGGTGTCAGGCGCGGATGACCTGGGGCCCCAGGAGCGAGTAGCGCTGGGCCTCGGACGTAGCAAGCCCGGCGTCGGTGACGATGGTCTCCACGTCGGTCACCGCGGCGAAGCGGCAGAAGCTGACAGCTCCGAACTTCGTGTGGACGCCGGCGAAGACGCGGCGCCGGGAGCTTCGGACGGCCTGCGCCTTGACCTCGTTTACGGACGGGTCGGGGGTGGTGAGTCCGTGGGCGCGGGAGATTCCGTTGGCGCCGATGTAGGCGAGGTCGATGACGAAGCCGGAGAGCATCCGGGTCGCCCAGTGGTCGACGGAGGCGAGGGTGCCGCCGCGGAGCCGGCCGCCGAGGAAGAGCACAGTGAAGCGGTCGGTGTCGGACAGGGTGTGGGCGACGGCGAGCGAGGCGGTGACGATGGTGAGCGACCGGTCGCGGGGCAGCGAGCGGGCGATGAGCTGTGGGGTGAATCCCTCGTCCAGGAATACCGTTTCCGCGTCGCCGAGCAGGTTGGCGGCGGCCGATGCGATGCGGGCCTTCTGCGCCACGTGCCGGGTTGTGCGCACCGCGAGGGTGGTCTCGAAGCCTGCGCTCTCCACGGGATAGGCCCCGCCGTGGGTGCGGCGGACGAGCCCGTGCTCTTCCAAGGTGTGCAGGTCGCGCCGGATGGTCTCCTTGGCGACACGGAACTCCACGGCCAGCTTGGAGACGTCGACGGTCCCTTCCTTGCGGGCGAGTTGGAGTATGCCGCGCCGGCGCACCTCGGTGTCCACGACGTCGTCCCTGTTCTTGTGCGGTGGTGCCTGTTCAGGCTGGTGCAACGTTTCTACAAGGCTCCGGCGCGCCTGCCCAGGCTCTATCTGCAGCTCTCGGTGCCCGATCCTGCCCGTTTCCAGGCGTGCTCCGCCCTGCCGGCCCAGGGCTGCGCGGGTTCGGGTGGTGGTGCGCGGTGCCCGATTCCCTCGTAGAGGCGGCCCGTTCGCTGCCCGGTCTGCGGACCTTGGTGTTACCGATGGATACATCGGGTGCGTGGGCGGGGCGAACTCCCTGCTCGTGTGAATACTTCGTGAAGAGGCAACGTAGGGCGCGCGAAGACCGTCCTACCGGAGTGTCCAAGCGGAAGGGGAGACCACTGGATGCCGACGGACGGCGGCGCGAGGTGCTCGCGACCGTACGGAGAGAGGGGTGCGCCGATGTCGGTGCCCTCGCCGAAGCCCTGGGAGTGGCTCCGGAGACGGTGCGCCGCGATCTGCGGGCGCTCCAGGACAGCGGTCTGGTGCGGCGGACGCACGGCGGCGCTTACCCGGTGGAGAGCGCGGGCTATGAGTCCACGCTGACCGTGCGGGCCACCCGCCATGTGGGGCAGAAGACCCGGATCGCCTCGGCTGCGGCGAACCTGCTGGGCGATGCGGAGACCGTCTTCATCGACGAGGGTTTCACCCCGCAGCTGATCGCCGAGGCGCTCCCCCGCGATCGGCGGTTGACGGTGATCACCGCTTCGCTGGCCACCGCCGCCGCTCTGGCAGTGCGCGGAAACGTTCAGGTGTTCGCCCTGGGTGGGCGTGTCCGCGGCGGAACCGTGGCCACGGTGGACCACTGGGCGACCCGGATGCTGTCGGGCTTCGTCGTCGACCTCGCTTACATCGGTGCCAATGGCATCAGCCCCACCTACGGTCTGACCACGCCAGACCCTGCGGTGGGCGAGGTCAAGGCGCGGGCGATGGAACGTGCACGCCGCCGGGTGTTCTGCGGCATCCACACCAAGTTCGGGGTGGCGAGCTTCTGCCGCTTCGCGGAGGTCGCCGACTTCGAGGCCGTGATCACCGGAAGCAACCTCCCGGCGGCCGAGGCACGTCGCTATGCGGCCCTCGGGCCCCAGGTCCTGCGGGTCTGATCCCGTGCCGCGGTGCTGCCGCCCGCGATGCCCCGCTGCCATACGACACCTCGGACCGGAGTCAGTGGTCGTGGGGCGTCAGGCGGCCAATCGTTGGTAGCCACAAGCGGCAGAAGTTTGGAAGCCACACCCGACGCCCCTGGGTGGGAGAACCATACGAAGGGCTCGCCCTGTCCCGCAGACAACGTGGGAAGTTGAGCGAGCGCCCCTACGAAGGTGAGTACGCGTACTCACCTGCAGGGTGCGGTTTGATCACAGACTTGGCGCATGAGACGAACCCTTGCCCGGACCAGCACGGTTGCCCTCTACCCGCGCCGCCCACGGCACACGCTCGCGACAACAGCTCTTGCTGCTCTGGCGCTCGCCGCCTGCGGCACCGAGGAGACAAGCGCTGGCGGACTGGCGAGCAAGCCCGCTGACACCGCCGAGGCCCGGCCCAGCCTCACGGAGATACTGGACAAGGTCGAGCAGTCGTGCCCCCCGAGCGCCCCACCAGAGGCGCCGCCGACCGGTCCGGCCAGGACACTGCCGCCCGGTGTGACACCTCCGGCCAACCCGGTCGAGCCCATCGCCCCCACGGCGGGCCCGGAAGTGGAGTTGAACGCTCGCGACTGGTGCGCTGGCAACCTCCATGAGGAGCGCATCGCCCAGGCACTCTGGGATCTGGCGGATCCCACCCCCGCCAAGGTCAGGACGATCCTGAACGACCTCGGCTACGTCGACGAGCGCATCCACGACCTGAAGCAGTCGGGTGCGAACACACGGTTCTTCATCGACCTGCGTGACAAGAGCGGACGGCTCTGCTTGGAGGGCTCGGCGGCCGGTGAGAAGAGCGTTGTCGACAAATGTGTAGCCCCCGTGTCCGGCCCGTTCACGTTCACGCCAGGAAGACAGATTCAGTGACCACCAGGTCGGCGTGATCGGAGCCCGGCGCCACAGTCACTCAAACGTTTCGTGCATGGTCGTCCGCCGGTCCCATCCGCATCCGCACCCATCCGACTGGTTGGGGGAGTGGGGTGGGGCGGTGGTCAAGCCGAAGCCCCGGCGGGCCGTCAGGCAGCCGCCAGGGCTCCGGTGTCGCCCAGGCTCCGGGGGAAAGCGCAGGGCGAGTCAACGGAGGCGTCACGTCATCGCCGATTCGCCACGTCATGGTGCTGAAAGGAGGTCAGGCTGCTTGTACAGCGTGCGGGCCTCGGGGCTTCGCCAGCCGGGTTGCGGCTTGCTGAACGGCACGCTCGCAATGCGTACTCGTGGAGTGGTCGGGCGGCAGTTGTTCCGCGGGAGAGCGTACGTCGCAGTGGACTGACCGGGAGTGGCCCGGCGGGTCATGCGGTGGCGGGACATGCGACGAGTTCGACCCGGCGGTCACACCGGAACCGGACCGGCCCTGTACCACCGCAGTGTGGCTCATGGAGGCAACGCTCCTGTTGCTGGTGGGCCACACTGGTCCGGCGTCCGGCGTCCGGCGTCCGGCGTCCTGCGTCCGGCATCGGCCCAGGCGTGGCCGTCGTGCCCTGGCACATATGGATGACGGTGAAGTCATCACATGGGATTCGGTGTGGCTGCGGCGGCGATCGGTTCACCCTTCCTGCCGCCCTTCCACCGCGTTGAGCGCGATGACCTGCGCGTACCAGTCCGCGCTCTCCTTGGGCGTGCGCCGCTGACTCGCGAAGTCGACGTGCACGATGCCGAATCTCTTGCTGTAGCCGTAGGCCCATTCGAAGTTGTCGAGGAGCGACCACAGGAAGTAGCCGCGCACGTCGGTGCCGGCCTCGATCGCCCTGTGCACGGCACTCAGGTGGCTGTGCAGGTAGGAAACGCGCTCGGGGTCGTGAACCCGGCCGGACGGATTGGTGTAGTCGTGGTACGCCGCGCCGTTCTCGGTGACGAGCAAGGGGACGCCCGGCAGGTCGTCACGCAGCCGCGTCAACAGCTCGTACAGTCCGTCGGCGTCCACGGGCCAGTCCATGGCGGTGCGCGGTCCAGGTGCGGGCAGGAAGCGGACATGCCGTTCGGCTCCGGCCCAGGGCGACGGGGACGGCGACGGCGACTCGCGCTCTCCGGCGGCGACGACGGTGGGCGAGTAGTAGTTGATGCCGAGCGAGTCGATCGGCGTCGATGTGACCGCGAGATCCCCGTCCCGTACGAACGACCAGTCCGTGATCGCGGCCGTGTCGCGGATCAGGTCGTCGGGGATGCGGCCGTGGAAGACGGGGTCGAGGAAGATCCGGTTGCCGACGGCGTCGATCCGGCGGACGGCGTCCAGGTCGTCGGCCGACGGCGTGAGCGGCCGTAGTGCGTGGAGGTTGAGGGTCAGCGACACCTCGGACGTATCCGGGAGCACTTCGCGCAGCGCTCGGACCGCCCAGCCGTGGGCCAGGTTGAAGTGGTGGGCGGCGCGCAGGCTGTCCAGGTGGCTGGCGCGGCCCGGGGCGTGCACGCCGTTTCCGTATCCGAGGAACGCCGCGCACCACGGTTCGTTGAGAGTCGTCCAGGTCCCCACCCGGTCGCCGAGTGCGTCGGCCATGATGCCGGCGTACTCGGCGAACCGCTGGGCGGTCTCCCGCTGCGGCCAGCCGCCGGCGCTCTCCAGCTCCTGGGGCAGGTCCCAGTGGTAGAGGGTGGCGACCGGGCGGATTCCGGCGTTGAGGAGTTCGTCGACGAGCCGTCGGTAGAAGTCGAGGCCCTTCTCGACAGCGGGCCCTCGCCCGTTCTGCTGCACGCGGGGCCAGGCGATGGAGAACCGGTAGTCGGTCACGCCGAGGCGCCGCATGAGGGCGACGTCTTCGGGCATGCGGTGGTAGTGGTCGGCGGCTATGTCGCCGGTATCACCGTTGTGGACTTTTCCCGGGGTGCGGCTGAAGGTGTCCCAGATGGAAGGGGTGCGGCCGTCCTCGGTGGCGGCGCCCTCGATCTGGTAGGCGGCGGTGGCGGTTCCCCACCGGAAGCCGCTGGGGAACCGAAGGCCGGTCGTGTCGCTGGCGAGTATGTCGAGTGCGGTCATGGGCTGATTGCTCCCAGTGCAGGTCGGATGGAAGTCTGAGCGTTGTCAGAACTGGCCTCGGGTCAGCCCTTGACGGATCCCTGCATGATTCCGCCGACGATCTGCCGGCCGAGGAAGGCGAAGACCAGAAGCACCGGCAGGGTGCCGAGCAGGGTGCCTGCCATGATCACGGACTGGTCCTGGACGTATCCGCCGCCGAGCTGGCGAAGGGCGACCTGGACGGTCGGCTCGGAGGAGGACAGGGCGACGATGGGCCAGAAGAAGTCGTTCCACGCGGCCATGAAGGTGAGCAGGCCGAGAACGGCCATGCCGGGGCGGGCGATCGGGACCACGATCGACCAGAAGATGCGGGCGGTGGAGGCGCCGTCGACCCGGGCGGCCTCGATGAGTTCGTCGGGCAGCGACTGAAGCAGGTACTGGCGCATGAAGAACACGCCGAAGGCGGAGACCAGGCCGGGCAGGACCACTGCCTGGAGCTGGTTCACCCAGCCGAGCTCGGCGATCAGCATGAAGAGCGGGATGACCCCGAGCTGCGGCGGGATCATCATCGTGCCCACCGTGACCGAGAGCAGCGCGCCCCGGCCCCGGAAGCGGAGCTTGGCGAAGGCGAACCCGGCGAGGGTGCAGCACAGGACGGTACCGAGGGTGATCGAGCCGGAGACGAAGAGGGAGTTGAGGAGGGCCTTGCCGATGTCGGCTTCCTCCAGGACCGCTTCGAAGTTGCGCATCAGGTTCGGTCCGGGCCACAGGGTCGGAGGGACCTTCGCCAGATCGGCGTTGGAGCGACTCGCGGCGACGATCGTCCAGTAGAACGGGAATGCGGAGACGACCACGGCGACGACGAGGATCGCGTAGGCGAGCGGACCGGCGTGCAGGGTGCGGCCGGCCCTGGAAGACCCGCGGCGCGGAAGGCGCGCGCGCACGGGGGTGGCTGAGGCGGTCGGCGGGTCGGCCGGCCTGTCGGGTGCCGGGACCGGGGCGGGGCCGGTATGCACGGTCATCGGCCGGCCTCCGTGCGGGAACGGCGGTGTGCGATAAGGGTGTTGACCCCGACCAGTACCAGGATCAGCAGGAACATCACCCAGGCGATCGCCGCGGCCCGGCCCAGGTGGAAGAAGCCCCAGCCCTGCTCGTACATGTAAAGGCCGAGCGTCTGGTACTGGTGCGAGATGCCGCCCGACATGGAGCCCTCGAAGAGCAGCGGCTCGCCGAAGAGCTGGGTCGCGCCGATCGTGGAGACCACGACCGTGAACAGGATCGTGGGCCGCAGCCCCGGCAGCGTCACATGGAAGAACTGCCGCCACCGGGAGGCGCCGTCCATCTCGGCCGCCTCGTACAGCTCCGGCGGGATGGACTGCATGCCTGCGAGGTAGATGAGCGCGTTGTACCCCGTCCAGCGCCAGATGACGATCGTCGAGACAGCGATCTGGGAGGCGAGGGTGCCGGTCTGCCAGTCGACCGAGCCGATACCCACGAGGCCGAGCACGTAGTTGACCAGTCCGAAGTCGCGGCCGAACAGCTGGGCGAACACGAGGGTGGCGGCGGCGACCGAGGTGGCGTACGGCAGCAGCATCGCCGTCCGCAGGAACGTCCTGCCGCGAAGCCTGTAGTTGAGCAGGTGCGCCAGACCGAGCGCCATGACCAGCTGCGGCACGGTGGACAGCACGCCGATGGTGAAGGTGTTGCGCAGCGCGGTCCAGAAGTACTGGTCGTTCAGCAACGCGGCGTAGTTGCCCAAACCCCGCCATTCCATGTCACCGGGTGTCTGGAGCTCCACCCGGTAGAGCGAGACGAAGGCCGTGTACATCAGCGGGAAGAGCCCGAAGGCTGCGAAGAGTGTGAAGAACGGGGCGACGTAGGCGTATGGCGCGAGCGTGTTGCGAAGGCGACGCGCTTGGGAGGGCCTACGCGGCTTCGCGGTCTCTGCCAGGGCGGTGAGGGTCACTGGGGGGCCCTTCGACGTGAGGAGTGAAAGAGGGCCTCCTCCGCCGCCGAGCGGGGTCAGACGGCGGCGGAGGGAGGACGGGTAGCTGCAGCCGGGCGCTGAGCGGATCTCTATCCGAGAGTGTTCGCGACGCCCTTCTTCGCGTTCTCCCACGCCTTCTCCGGGGCGAGGCCCTTGCGCTCCACCTCGCTCAGCGCGTTGGTGATCTGCTGGGCGATGTTCTGATCGTGCACCCCGAGGACCTGGACGGGGGCCGACTCGGCCGCCTGCCCGAAGATCTGCCCGATGGGCGCGCCGGAGAAGTACGGGTCCGTGGTGCGGGCGATCTCGGCGATCGCGCCTGTGGCGGAGGGGAAGTTGCCCTGCTTGGCGAAGACCTTGACCTGCTGCTCGGGGGCGGTGAGCCAGGCGATCAGCTCGTACGCCTCCTTCTTGTGCTTCGCGGCCTTCGGGACGGAGAGGTAGGAGCCTCCCCAGTTGCCCACGCCGTCCGGGAGCTTGGCGATGTCCCACTTGCCCTTGCCGCTCTCACCTGCCTGGCCCTTGATGTAGCCGAGCATCCAGGCCGGGCAGGGGATGGTGGCGAAGGAACCGGCGGTGAAAGCCTGGTTCCACTGCGGGGACCACTGGTCGAGCTTGGCGCTGAGACCGGCGTCACTCGCCTTCACGGAGGCGTCCCATGCTCTGTTCAGCGCCGGGTTGGTCTCCCAGATCAGCTTGCCGGAGGCGTCGTAGTAGCGCTCCTCCTCCTGTCCGATCATGATCGAGTAGAGGCTGCCGACACTGTCCAACCAGGCGCTCTTGCCCCGGGCCTTGGTCTTGTACAGCTTGCCGAGCTCCAGGTAGCCGTCCCAGGTGGCCCAACGCTTTGCCAGTTCGGTGCGGTCGGTGGGGAGGCCGGCCTGCTTGAAGAGGTCCGTGCGATAGCACATCGCCTCGGGGCCGACGTCGGTGCCGAGGCCGAGGACCTCGCCGTTCTTCCCGGTCGCGGCCGCCCACTTCGCCTCGGCGAACGCGCCCTTCAGCTTGTCGGCGCCGTACTTCCGCAGGTCCTCGAAGCGATCGGTCTGCTGCTGGGTGACGGACGCGATCCGGCCCACCTCGATTCCCTGGACATCGGCGAGGCCACCGCCGCCGGCGAGCCGGGTCTGGAGGGACTTCCAGTAGTCGGCCTCGTCCTGAGTGGCGGTCTGCTTGATCGTGACGCCGGGGTGGAGCTTCTCGTACTCCGCGTAGAGGCCGGCCTCCTTGTAACCGAACGAGCCGAACAGGTCCACGGTGATGGTGACTTCGCCGCCTGCCTTCTCTGACGAGGAGCCCGGGGAGCCGCAAGCGGCGAGCAGCGTTCCGGCCAGCACTACTCCGCCGAGGCGGAAGACCGCTCTCTTGGCGGCTCTGGCAGTAGTCATGACGGCCTCCTGGGCTGCGGTTGAACACGAAGTACTTGAGAGCGCTCTCAGATGCGATGTGGAGACTGCCCGGGAGCGCTGTACACCGTCAAGACTTGAAGCGGTATCGGCTTGGATTCACCGACAGGAGGGGGTCGTTGGCAGATTTGGCCGCGAAGCCTCGACCCTGCCGTCATCAGCCGGCGGCCACGGACGCCTGACCGCTGGGGGAGTGCACGGGAGGACTGCGGTCGTGATCGTTCGAAATCGCGCGACGATGCAGGCGGTTCGCCAACCATCCGAGTTTGTTCGGCCGGGCGACAGCCGGCACCACGCTTCTCGTCACCGACTCATCGAGCCAGCGCGCCGGGCGTCTGAAAGGCCAGGCGTCCGAAGCCGTCCAGGGCGTCACCGGCATCGGCGCCGGGGAGACGGGACGCGACGTGTGGCCGGGGCACCTGCGATCTCACGAAGACTGGCGCTGCACCAGTACGGTCGGGGTGATCATGGAATCGACCCGCGTCTGCTCAGGGTGATTGAGAAGGCGCATCAGGAGTCTGACCATCAGGCGGCCCATACCTTCGATGTCCTGACGAACGGTGGTGAGGGCAGGGGTCGCACCGCTGGCAACGTCCTCCATGTCGTCGAATCCGACGACTGAGACGTCCTCGGGAACCCGCAGGCCGCGCTCCAGAAGGGTGCGCAGCGCGCCCCGCGCCATCAGGTCGTTCGCCGCGAAGACGGCATCGAGTCCGGGGCACCGGTCGAGCAGCGTCCTCATTGCCCTGGCGCCGCTGTCCTCAGTGAAATCGCCGAACTGCACAAGTGCGGGGTCGGCGTCGATGAGGACGTCGTGGTACCCGGCCGCACGGTCCACCGCGGAGGTCTGGTCGGCCGGGCCGGCGATGTGCGCGATTGTCCGACGCCCCACGGAAACGAGGTGTGATACCGCGGCCCGTGCGCCTCCCCTGTTGTCGCAGTCCACGTAGGGGACCCCAGAAGAGGAGCCTGAGGGCGGGCGGCCACCGAACACCGACGTCACCCTGCTGTGGGCTATCAGTTGGGCGAGTCTGTCGTCGCTGTGCAGGGAGAAGGCAAGCGCGCCGTCCACGTGCCCCCCGGAGAGATACCGGGCGATCCGGTCGTGGTCGGGCTCCCCCTCCACCCACAGCAGCACCAGCTGAAGATCGTTTGCCGTCAGCTCCCTGCTGATCCCCCTCACCTGCCGCTCGAAGAAGGGATCGGAGAACACCCGGAACTCGGGCTCGGCGATGATCACGGCCACGGCGCCGGTGCGTTGGGTGACCAGGGATCGCGCCGCCTGGTTGGGAACGTAGCCGAGCTCGTCGACAGCCTTGCGCACTTTGTCGATCAACGGCTGTCGCACCCCGGACCCGCCGTTGACCACACGGGACACCGTCGCTCGTGAGACGCCCGCGCGAGCCGCCACCTCTTCGAGGGTGGGGCGAGACGTCATCGTCTGCTCGGGCAAGAGGCTCTCCTGTTCTACGCGCCGAAGTCCGGCGGGCCGCCCTTGCAGCATAGTCCCGCAGCGCGGAAGCATGAGAGCGCTCCCAGCCAGAGGTCTTCGCCCACCTCACGGCGCCTCCTCCGCGAAGCCGCGCTTCGATGGCGTACGAAGCGATTCGCGCACTCGGCCGAGCGGGCCCCTCGAGCGCCATCGGCGTGCACGGAGCCGCCTGACCACCCGGAGCCGCAGTGCATCCTTCAACCCCTTGACGACCCGGCAGCCAGCAAGCGGTTCTGGCTCGAAGTATTGACCGTCCCAGAGTGCCGCCCTACGTTGACGGCGGGTTGAGAGCGCTCTCAGAAGGGCTGCGCATGAGATCTCACAGAAATCTGTCGTTGTTGACGACGGCTGCTCTTGCCGCTGCGGCGCTGGGCACCGTCGGCAGCGGTGTCGCTTCAGCCGCCACCGTGAAGGTGGGCAAGGGCAGCTACAGCGACGTACGGCCCGTCGGCCGCCAGGGACCGTCGAACAACGGTGGCCAGGCGGTCAAGCCGAAAGTCACCCTCTCCATGGCGGACACCCCCGTCCCGACGAACGACTGGTGGTCCTCGCTGGCCTTCCAGCGCTTCTCCAGTAACCCGTGGTCGGAGAACATGTACGGCCACCCCCTCACCTACAAGGCGGTCTCCGGAGGCCTGGAGGTCGGCTACCCGACCACGCACCAGATCGTGGGAGGCGGCCGTCAGTACGAGTTCCCGCACAAGGCCGACCTGACCCTGGGACTCGCAGGCCTCAACTCTCCCGACGCCAGGGCGGACGGGTGGAGCGACTGGACCGTCAGCCCGCACTGGGCCGACGGAGCGCGCAGTCTGCGGACGACCATCGGCCATGGTCTGCCGTACGTCTACGCGGAAGGCACCGGCGGGGCGGCACAGATCAGCGCCGCGGCCCCGCCCACCGTCTTCGCCGACCAGGGCAGCGTCCTCGGTCTCACCATCGCGGGTCATGACTACGCGCTGTTCGCTCCGAGCGGCAGCGACTGGACCGTCTCCGGCAATCAGATCCGGGCGGACCTGGGCACCAGGAAGTACTTCTCTCTCGCGGTACTTCCCCGTAAGGACGCCCTCGCCGACTACAAGAAGTACGCCTTCAGTTTCGTGACCGGCTCGAAGGTGGACTGGGAGTACAGGGAGGGCGACGGTGAGGTCAGGGCAACCTATTCGGTCACCACCCGGGCCATGGAGGGGACCGAGACCGGCACCCTGCAGGCGCTCTACCGCCACCAGTGGCTGCACACCACCGATCCGCTGACCGCCTACAGGTACGCCTCGTCACGCGGCGAGATGAAGGTCCGCGAAGGCACCTCCTTCACGACCACTCAGAAGGTGAACGGCGTCCTGCCCGGCCTCCCGGGTGCAACTGGCGTCGACAAGGCGAAGCTCAACGCCTACATCAACGACGTGCTGACCCAGGGCGATCCCTTCAGCGGCGCGATCGACACCTACTGGACCGGTAAGGCCCTGGGCAAGCTCGCCCAGCTCGTCCCCCTCGCGGACCAGGCCGGGGACACCGCCAACCGGGACAAGCTGCTGACCTTGATCAAGGGCCGTATGGAGGAATGGCTGACGGTCGGCGGCCCCTCCGAGTTCTCCTACGACAAGGACTGGCGCACCCTCATCGGGTATCCGGCCTCGTACGGAAGCGACCAAGAGCTCAACGACCACCATTTCCACTACTCGTACTACGTGATGGCCGCCGCCATCGTGGCGCAGTACGACCCCCGGTGGGCCGCCGACTCCGAGTGGGGCGGCATGGTCAAGGAGCTCATCAAGGACGCCGCGAACCCGGCGAGGAACGACACCAAGTACCCGTTCCTGCGCGGCTTCGACGTCTACGCCGGCCACAGCTGGGCCGCCGGCCACGAGGCGTTCGCGGCCGGCAACAACCAGGAGTCGTCATCGGAGTCGATCAACCTCAGCGCCGGCCTGATCATGTGGGGCTCGGCGACGGGTGACAAGGCACTGCGTGACCAAGGCGTCTACATGATGACGACGGAATCGGAGTCGATCGCGCAGTACTGGTTCGACGCCGACCAGCAGGTCTACCCGCAGGACTTCACCCATGATGTCGTCGGCATGGTCTGGAGCAGCGGCGGCGCGTACGCGACCTGGTGGACCGCCAACCCCGAGGAGATCCACGGCATCAACTTCCTCCCGATGACCGGTGGCTCGCTGCATCTGGCCCGTGAGAGGGCCATGCTGAACCGCAGTGTGGCCGAGATGGAGAGGGAGAACGGCGGCCCGGCCGCCGAGTGGAAGGACATCTTCTGGCAGGTCCAGGCGCTCTACGACCCGGCCAAGGCCATGAGCTACTGGAACCAGTGGAACGGCGGCTATGTCCCCGAGGCTGGCGAGACCAAGGCCCACACCTATCACTGGGTCGCCACGATGAACGCCATCGGATCACCGGACATGACCGTCACGGCCAACTCCCCGACAGCCGTCGTCTTCGACAAGAACGGCACCAGGACCTACGCCGCGCAC
The DNA here is from genome assembly GCF_042724175.1 of Streptomyces sp. NPDC127084. Lineage (NCBI taxonomy): Bacteria > Bacillati > Actinomycetota > Actinomycetes > Kitasatosporales > Streptomycetaceae > Streptomyces > Streptomyces sp. NPDC127084. The sequence goes on along the minus strand of NZ_JBHXFA010000132.1, from coordinate 924 downwards.
AACTACACAGCAGTGGCGTGCTCGGTGGTCTTCTCCGACGGCGGAGTGCTGAACGTCCCGGCGAAGTCCACCGCGTCCGGCGCGGGCGACGACACCGAGCTCGGCACCCTGTGCGGCGCCTCCGGCAACGACAGGCCCACTGCGCCAGGCACCCCTGTCGTCGGTGACGACACCGACACTTCCATCACACTGACCTGGGAAGCAGCCACCGACGACGAGGGCATCAAGGACTACGACGTCTTCCGAGGCACCACCAAGGTGGCCACGGTCACCGGCACCACGCACACCGACACCGGGCTGACCGCCAGCACCCAGTACGCCTACAGCATCAGGGCCCGTGACACCGCCGACCAGGTAGGGCCGGCCAGCGCCACCGTGACCGTCACCACCTCCGGGCTCCCGCCGGTCACCGGCGGCACCTTCTACCTGCGCTCCGGCGGCCGGCTGACCACCCAGGCGGCCTCGACCGGTTCCTCGGACACCATCCCGTCCGCGGGCGGCGCCAACCATGATGGAACCCCGTACAACCCGCTGGTCTACGAGGTGAAGAACGTCAGGGGCACCCTGAAGGCGGGCTCCGGAACGGCCTTCACCGTCAAGGTCGACGCCGGGACCAACGTCGGCTATGCCCAGCAGGCCCGGGTCTCCTACGACCTGACCGGCGACGGCGCCTTCGACCGAGTCGAGACGTTCCGCTACTTCGCCTCCGATCCGATCAGCGGCTGGGAGGACTACTCCTCCGCCCGGCAGGGAGCACTCTCCGCCTCGGGCACGCTGGGCGACCTGCACGGCGGCACCATCCGCGTCGAGGTCTGGAGCGCCCTGGGCAACGGTCCTTCCACCATCCAGGTGGGCACGGGTTCCGTCCTCACGATCCCGTTCACCTGACGGGAACCCGGCCCGGCCAGTGGGGCATGCCCCACT
>NZ_JBHXFA010000131.1:0-20622 GCF_042724175.1 Streptomyces sp. NPDC127084 | reverse complement strand
CCACCGAGGCCCGGTCGTACTTCTTCACCGCCTTCTCGGCGGCGGCCTGTACATCGGCGTCCAGCGTCGTCTGGAGCTTCTTCGTCTTTCCCTTGGCGAGGGTGAGCAGCGTCCGCTTCGGCGCGTCCGCGTCGGCCGGCTCGATCCAGGTCTCGACGCCGGGCTCGCCCGCGGCCCCGTCCGCGTACCGGGTACGCAGGGTGTCCAGCACGGGGGCCAGTGACGGGTACTTCTCGGCGGTCAGCTCCCGGCCCTCGCGGTCCACCGCCTGGATCGTCTTCGCCTCACCGGTCCGCAGGGTCGCGCCCTCGACCAGCTTCGGGTGCAGCACCGTCGGCCGCCAGTCCACCAGCGCCCGCCCACTGCTCTTGCCCCGCACCACGGTCAGCTCCGAGGCGTACGCCAGCTCCTTCTCGTGCCCCTTAAAGCTGATGGTCGCCTTCACCGTGTACGGCACCGTGGCGCCGCTCGCCGCGCCCCGCGTGACCACGGCGTTCTCCACGTGCCCGGTCTCCCGGAAGCCGCGCAGCGCCTCCCCGGCCGCTGCCGGGTCATCCGTCAGCGTCCCCGCCGCGTCCGCGTCCCCGCGGGCCCACGCCGCCAGGAAATCCCGCGATGTCCGCTCGACCTCCTTGGCGGTAACCTCCCCGGACCCGGACGAGTTCAGCGGCGCGGCGTCCGCGCCACCGAGGCCCGCACCGTCCGAGTCCCCACCCAGCATCTCGTAGCCCGCGAACCCCACCCCGCCCGCCACCAGGACGAACACGCCGCCGACGAAGGCGGTCTTCACTCCGCTGCGCATGGCGCAGTCCCTCCCCCAAGAGCCCCGTACGCACGACCCTGCGTACGAGCATGTTCACCTGAACATGGTCAAGACATAGATACGTATGCACTCTACGGGGCCATATGTCACCCCTGAGCCGCCAGAACCGATCGTTATCCGACCGGAACGCACACCGAATCGTGCCTTACGTGGACTCAAGCTGCGAAGCGACCGTCCGCGCACGTAGTCCCGCATCCGGCGGCGGGGTTCGACGCGGCCGAAGTGGGGTCCGATGGTGGTGAAGAGGTGGTCCAGGTTTCGGTCCCAGACCTCGGCCTGATCGGTGATCATGACCCGAGTGCGCGGGCCGGGCGACCCCGAAATCCCAGCCGCGTTGCGTGGGGCGCCGGGGGTGTCGCGGTGATCCGCACTCCGTGTGGTGGGCCGGTGTGTCCGGCCTCAAGCTCCCCCAGATTTCGTCCGGGGGACCTCCATGCCGGGCTGGGTGGTCGGGGTCGCCGAGCGTCCCGGACACGCCCCCTGCACGTCGCCTGTCCCGCAGACGGCCAGGCCCCAGGGGGTCAGGGACTCCGAACAGCGAGCGGTAGCCTTTCCCGCCGTGACCGCAACTTTGATCTGGATCCTTGTCGCGCTCGTCCTCATCGGCCTCTATCTGAGCTGGACCGCAGGCCGTCTCGATCGTCTGCACGCCAGGATCGACGCCGCCCGCGCCGCGCTCGACGCCCAGTTGCTGCGGCGCGCATCGGTCACACAGGAGCTCGCCACGTCCGGAGTGCTCGATCCGGCCTCCTCGATCGTGCTGTACGAGGCCGCACATGCCGCACGCCAAGCCGATGAGGAGCACCGCGAGGTCGCGGAGAGCGAGTTGAGCCAGGCGCTGCGTGCCGTGTTCGGCGAGCCGGAGCAGGTCGAGGCGGTAAGGGAGGCACCAGGCGGCGACGACGCCGCGAGCGAGCTCGCGGCGGCGGTGCGGCGTGTCCCCATGGCCCGCCGGTTCCACAATGACGCCGTACGCGCTGCCCGCGCACTGCGCCGACACCGCAAGGTCCGCTGGTTCCGGCTTGCCGGACACGCCCCCTTCCCGTTGGCGTTCGAGATGGACGACGAGCCACCGGCGGCACGGGGGGAGGGGGGGGGGGGGGGCCAAACATATAAATATGAGGGCCGCCGCCTGGCGCGGGTGTACACCCCGCCCAGCGGCCTCAGCCGTGCCAGGACCGCCACAGCGCCGCGTAGGCCCCGCCCGCCGCGACCAGCTCGCTGTGGCTGCCCAGTTCGCTGATCCGCCCCCGCTCCACCACCGCGATGACATCGGCGTCATGGGCGGTGTGCAGCCGGTGGGCGATCGCCACGACCGTGCGGCCGTCGAGCACCCGGGCGAGCGAGCGCTCCAGATGCCGGGCGGCACGCGGGTCCAGCAGCGAGGTCGCCTCGTCCAGCACCAGGGTGTGCGGGTCGGCCAGCACCAGCCGGGCCAGAGCGATCTGCTGGGCCTGTGCCGGGGTCAGGGCCGACCCGCCCGAGCCGACCTCGGTGTCCAGGCCGTCATCGAGGGCCCGCGCCCAGCCGTCCGCGTCCACTGCGTCGAGCGCGGCCCACAGTTCGGCGTCCTCGGCGTCCGCGCGCGCCAGCCGGAGGTTGTCCCGCAGCGAGCCCACGAATACATGGTGCTCCTGGTTCACCAGAGCCACCTGCTCCCGTACCCGTTCCGCGGGCATTCTGGAGAGCTCGGCAGCGCCGAGGGTGATCCGGCCGGTCCGCGGGGCGTAGATCCCCGCGAGGAGCCTGCCCAGCGTCGACTTACCCGCGCCGGACGGCCCGACCAGCGCCACCCGGGTGCCGGGCGGCACTTCCATCGAGACCCGGTGCAGCACATCGACTCCCTCGCGGTAGCCGAAGCGCACCTCGTCCGCGCGCACCACGCGCCCCTGGGGGCGTACATCAGGGTCGCCCGCGTCCGGCTCGATCTCGCGTACGCCCACCAGCCGGGCCAGCGACACCTGGGCCACCTGCAACTCGTCGTACCAGCGCAGGATCAGGTTCACCGGGTCGACCATCATCTGGGCGATCAGCGCGGCCGTGGTCAGCTGCCCGATGCTGATCCAGCCCTGGAGTACGAACACCCCGCCGACCAGCAGCACCGAGCCGAGCACCGTCGTATGCGTCACATTGATGACCGGGAACAGCACGGACCTCAGCCAGAGGGTGTACCGCTCCCAGGCCGTCCACTGCCTGATCCGCAGGTCCGACAGCGCGACCCGGCCGGGTCCGAGCCGGTGGGCCTCCACCGTCCTGCCCGCGTCGACGGTCTCGGCGAGCACCGCCGCCACCGCCGCGTACCCGGCGGACTCCGAACGGTAGGCCGAGGGAGCCCGCTTGAAATACCAGCGGCATCCGACCACCAGCAGCGGCACGGCCAGCAGCACCGCAGGAGCCAGCGGGGGAGCGGTCACCGCCAGCCCGCCGAGCAGCAGCACGGCCCAGAACACCGCGATGGTCAACTGCGGGACGGCCTCCCGCATGGCATCGGCCAGGCGGTCGATATCGGTGGTGATCCGCGACAGCAGATCGCCCGTACCGGCCCGCTCCAGCACACCCGGAGGCAGTCCCACGGACCGTACGAGGAAGTCCTCGCGCAGATCCGCCAGCATCTGCTCGCCGAGCATCGCCCCACGCAGCCGCACCAGCCGTACGAACACGGCCTGCACCACGAGTGCCACGGCGAACAGCACCACAGCGCGCAACGGATGAACTTCGCGCGCCCCGTCCGCCAGCCGCTGGACGAGGTCGCCGAGCAGCCAGGGACCGACCATCGAGGCCACCACGGCGACCGTGTTGACGGCGACCAGCAGCACGAAGGCGCTCCGGTGCCGTCGCAGCAACTCGCGTACATAGGAGCGGACCGTGGCGGACGTCCCGACCGGAAGGGTGGTCGCCTCACGGGGCGCGGCCGGGTCGTACACCGGCGGTGGCACGCCGATCATGCGGACTCCTCGACGTCTACTGCCGCCCCGGTGAACGGACCGGCCAGTCCTTCGGACACTTCAGCGGCGAACCGCTCGGGTACCGGCCCGTCGACGGCCTCGGCCGGTTCAGCGGACTCCTCCCGCGTCACCACCTCGCGGTAGTGCGGCTCCTTGAGCATCAGCTCGCGATGCCCGCCCACCGCAGCGACCGCGCCCGCTCGGACCAGGACCACCCGGTCGGCCCGGTCCAGCAGCAGCGGCGACGAGGTGAACACGACGGTCGTGCGCCCCGTCCGCAGCGCCCGCACGCCGTCGGCGATCCGCGCCTCGGTGTGCGAGTCGACAGCCGACGTGGGCTCGTCGAGCACCAGCACCTCAGGGTCGGTGATCAGCGACCTGGCCAGTGCCAGGCGCTGCCGCTGCCCGCCCGAGAGCGAGCGTCCGCGCTCGGTGATGGGCGCGGCCATCGGATCCCCGTCCAGTGAAGCCTGCGCCAGGGCATCCAGCACATCGCCGCATTCGGCGGCGGTCAGCGCCGCGGTCACGGACACCATGCCGGATGACGGCACATCGAGCAGTTCGGTCAGGCTCCCGGACAGCAGCACCGGATCCTTGTCCTGCACGAGCACGGCGCTGCGCGCGGTGTCACGCGGCAAGTCGTCCAGCGCCACATCGCCGAGCAGCACGGACGGCAGTCCGCACGTCTCCGCGGGATGCCCGCCAAGACGCTCGGCCAGATGTCCCGCCGCGTCGGGGTCACCGCACACGACGGCCGTCAGCGATCCCGCGGGGGCGAGGAGCCCGCTGGCCGGGTCGTACAGGTCACCCGCCGGTACGCCGCCCGGCAGTTCGCCTGCCGTTCCGCCGTCCGCCCGATCGGAGCCATCACCATCCGGTAGGACAACACCCGCTACGCCACCGGCCGACTGCGTGCCGGACGCCTGTGCCGGACGGGCTTGCGGCCGCTTCAGCGACAGCACCCTCGCCGCCCGCCGAGCCGACGGCTGCGCGAAGCTGTAGGCCATGGCGACCTCCTCGACCGGACGCAGGGGATAGGACAGCAGCATCACCGCGCTGTAGACGGCGACGAGTTCGCCTACGTCGATCCGGCCCGCGGACACCAGACCGATGCCGTACCAGACCACCCACACCAGCAGCAGCCCCGGCAGCAGCACCTGGAGGGCGCTGATCAGAGCCCACATACGGGCACTTCGCACGGCCGCCTCGCGTACCTCCTGGGAAGCGCGCCGATAGCGCCTGAGGAACAGCTCCTCACCGCCGATCCCGCGCAGCACCCGCAGCCCCGCGACGGTGTCGGAGGCCAGCTCGGTCGCCCGGCCCGCCTTCTCGCGCTGGATGTCAGCGAGCCTGGTGGCGCGCGGCATCAGCGGCAGCACACCGAGGGCCAGTACCGGGACCGAGATCGCCACCAGGAGGCCGAGCTCCGGCTGGTAGAACAGCAGCCCGACCACCATCACGACGATCGTCAGCGCGGCGGCGAGGAAGCGTGAGGACGCCTCGACGAACCAGCCGATCTTCTCCACGTCCCCGGTGGACACCGCGACGACCTCACCGGCCGCGACCCGTTTGGTGAGCGCGGAACCGAGCTCGGCGGTGCCGCGTGCGAGCAGCTGCTGTGTCCTGGCCGCCGCGGTGATCCAGTTGGTGACGGTCGCCCGGTGCATCATCGTGTCACCCAGGGCGATGGCGATTCCGGACACCGCGAGCAGTCCGCCCGCCAGGGCGAGTCCGCCGGCGGAGCGTTCCAGCACGGCCTGGACGGCGAAACCCACCCCATAGGGAAGTGCCAGCACCGAGCCGAAGTGCACCAGCCCCCAGGCCAGCGCGCGGAACTGCCCGCCGAGCTGCCCGCGCCCGAGCCAGATGAGGAACCTGAGCCCGGAGCGCGCGTCCGGGGAGCCGGGATCGGCATACGGAAGGTCGCGAATCTGCATGACATCCCAGATCGTTCGGAAAAGCGTCTCGGAACAGCAAGGTTCGCCTCCCGCTGGGAACGCGGGCAATCGATTTTCCGCTGCCCCGGGGTCTCCGCTTCCCCGGCTCCCGGGCGATGGAAGCCTCTCCGTGCCCGGGCCGGTCAGCCGCGCCGGGTGGTGCTCAGTCCGCTCGGGCCGTCATGGCACCAGCGCGGACAGCAGTCCGCCGAGCGCCTCACGCTGCTCGGTGCTCAGCGGCGCCAGGATGTCCTCCGCGGCCGCCCGCCGGGCACCGCGCAGCTCCCTGAGTGTGCCGCGCCCGAGATCGGTCAGTTCGACACGCACGACGCGCCGGTTGGCCGGATCCTGCACGCGGCGCACCCGGCCGCCCGACTCGAGACCGTCCACCAGCGTGGTCACCGCGCGCGGGACGACCTCGAGGCGATCGGCGAGGTCGGCCATCCGCGGCGCCCCGTCGTACTGGGCCAGGACCCGCAGCAGCCGGGACTGCGCGGGCGTGATGCCGACCGGCTCCAGATGCCGCTTCTGAATCCGGTGGAGCCGTCGGGTCAGCCGCAGCAACTGCTCGGCCAGTAGGCCGTCCGCATCGGGGGCGGGCACGGGGGCGCTCATGCGGAAACACTAGCAGGACCTGGTTCATTGTGAGCATAGGTAACAATGAGCTATGCTCCTCATGCGGCGCGGGGACAATCATTCCGCAGCCCGTCCATGCCCGAGCTTCCGAAGGAGCACATGCGCCCCCATAGCGATCCCTCCTGGACACCCCCCGACCGCCCGATCGACCCTTCCCGCACGGCGTTCCCGGACCGCCGACCGGCGGAGCTCCGGCGTATCGTGCGGCTTTTCCGGCCCTACCGCGGCAGGCTTGCCCTCGTCGGTCTGCTGGTCTGCGCCTCGTCCCTTGTCTCGGTCGCCTCGCCGTTCCTGCTCCGGGAGATCCTCGACACCGCGATCCCTCAGGGGCGCACCGGACTGCTCTCGTTGCTCGCCCTCGGGATGATCCTCACGGCGGTGACGACAAGTGTCTTCGGCGTGCTCCAGACGCTGATCTCGACCACCGTCGGCCAGCGGGTCATGCATGACCTGCGCACGGGCGTCTACGCCCGGCTCCAGCGGATGCCGCTTGCCTTCTTCACCAGGACACGCACCGGAGAGATCCAGTCGCGCATCGCCAACGACATCGGCGGAATGCAGGCGACGGTCACCTCCACGGCCACCTCCCTGGTCTCCAACCTCACCGCCGTGGTCGCCACCATCGTCGCCATGCTGGCGCTCGACTGGCGGCTCACCGTGGTCTCGCTGGTCCTCCTGCCGGTCTTCGTCGCGATCAGCCGCAGGGTCGGCCGGGAGCGCAAGACCATCACCACCCAGCGACAGAAGCAGATGGCGACCATGGCCGCCACGGTCACCGAATCGCTGTCGGTCAGCGGCATTCTGCTCGGCCGCACCATGGGCCGCGCGGACTCGCTCACCCGCTCGTTCGCCGACGAGTCCGAGCGGCTGGTCGATCTGGAGGTCCGCTCCAGCATGGCGGGGCGCTGGAGGATGTCCACCATCGGCATCGTCATGGCCGCCATGCCCGCCCTGCTGTACTGGGCGGCGGGACTGACCCTCCAGAGCGGGGGAGCGGCGATCTCGCTCGGCACCCTCGTCGCCTTCGTGTCGCTCCAGCAGGGCTTGTTCCGCCCGGCGGTGAGCCTGTTGTCCACCGGAGTACAGATCCAGACCTCGCTTGCGCTCTTCCAGCGGATCTTCGAGTACCTGGACCTGCCGGTGGACATCACCGAACCGGAGCAGCCGGTCAAGCTGGACAAGGTCCGCGGCGAAGTGCGATTCGAGGGCGTCGAATTCGGCTACGACGCCCGACGTGAGCCGACCCTCGGCGGAATCGAGCTCACCGTGCCGGCGGGCGGCAGGCTGGCCGTCGTCGGACCCACCGGCTCCGGGAAGTCCACACTCAGCTATCTGGTGCCCCGGCTGTACGACGTCACCGGCGGCAGGGTCACCATCGACGGTACCGACGTTCGCGACCTGGCCTTCGAGACCCTTGCACAGGCGGTGGGCGTGGTCTCCCAGGAGACGTATCTCTTCCACGCCTCGGTCGCCGACAACCTGCGCTTCGCCAAACCCGATGCCACGGACGAGGAGATCGAGGCAGCCGCGCGCGCCGCCCAGATCCATGACCACATCGCGTCCCTGCCCGATGGCTATGACACCCTCGTCGGCGAGCGCGGCTACCGTTTCTCGGGCGGCGAGAAACAGCGCCTCGCCATCGCGCGCACCATCCTGCGCGACCCCCCGGTGCTCATCCTGGACGAGGCGACCAGCGCACTCGACACCCGAACGGAACACGCGGTGCAGCAGGCGATCGACGCCCTCTCTGCCGGACGTACCACCATCACCATCGCCCACCGCCTGTCGACGGTGCGAGATGCCGACGAGATCGTCGTACTGGACGGTGGACGGATCGTGGAACGCGGCAGCCACACTGAACTGATGAACCAGCACGGGCGCTACGCGGCACTGGTCCGACGAGACGCGACCCCGGCCGCGGCAGCGGTCGCGGCCTCCTGAGCTACCCGGGCACCCCTGCTGCTTTGCGAGCGAGCAGCCGCTGGATCTCGTGCACCGCGGCCCGTCCCGCGCGATTCGCGCCGATCGTGGAAGCCGACGGGCCGTAACCGACGAGGTGCACACGCTCATCCCGCACCGCGCGAGTGCCCTCCACCGCGATACCGCCCCCGGGCTCGCGCAGCCTGAGCGGGACGAGATGGTCGATCGCGGCACGGAAGCCCGTCGCCCAGAGGATCACGTCCGCATCGACCGTGCGCCCGTCGTCCCAGGCCACGCCGGTCGGCGTGATCCGGTCGAACATCGGCAGGCGGTCCAGCACCCCTGTGTCCCGAGCCCGCCGGACCGCTTCGTTCAGCGGCAGTCCCGTCACGGACACCACACTCAGGGGAGGCAGCCCACGCCGCACCCGCTCCTCCACCATGGCGACCGCCGCCCGCCCCTGGACCTCGCCGAAAGGCCCCTCACGGAAGACGGGCGGCCGGCGTGTCACCCAGGTGGTCTCCGCCGCGAACTCGGCGATCTCCATCAGATGCTGCGTTCCCGACGCGCCCCCGCCCACCACGACCACCCGCAGCCCCGTGAACGCCCCTGGCCCCGGGTAGTCCGAGGTGTGCAACTGACGCCCCCGAAAGGTCTCCTGACCGGGGTAGCGCGGCCAGAAGGGCCGGTCCCAGGTGCCGGTGGCATTGATCACGGCACGCGTGGCGTAGACACCCTCCGACGACTCCACCAGCAGCCGGCCGTCTTCACCACCGTCCCGCACCGCGCCCACATCCACCGGCCGGTGCACCCGGAGATCGAAGGTGCGCTCATAGCGGGCGAAGTAGTCGCCGATGACCCCGGACGACGGGCGGCCCTCATCCGCACCGACCAGCTCCATCCCGGGGAGCGCGTGCATCCCGTGGACCTTGCCGTAGGTGAGCGAGTCCCAGCGGAACTGCCAGGCACCACCGGGCTTAGGAGCATGGTCCAGCACCACGAAGCCTTCATCGGGCCGCAAACCCGCACGCCGCAGATGGTAGGCGGCCGAAAGGCCGGCCTGACCGGCTCCGATGACGACAACGTCGACCGGTCGCCCGGCGTCCTTCTCCCCAAAGTCGTTCACGCTTCCACTAACTATCAGGGCGCTCAGGATCTTCCCGGAGACACCCTGAGCGGCCCCGTGTACGACGGCTACGGCACGTGACCGGCCGATCCGCCGATCACTTCGGCCGGGGCGGGACGTCCTCCCCGGCCCCGGTCGGCTGCGGCGACGGCCCGATGCGGATCGCGAAGTCCCCGGCGTACTTCTCATGGCCCTCGATGACCGCGACGCCGACCACCTCCTCGCCCCGCTCGCCGCGCACGATCAGCGGGTCGTGCCGCAGGTCGCGCATCAGCGCGAAGCACATGCCGATCATCACCAGCGCGAACGGTGCTGCGGCGAGGATCGTCAGATTCTGCAGACCGGCCAGCGCGTCTCCCTGACCGCCACCCACGAGGAGCATCACCGCCGCGACCGCCCCCGTGAGCAGACCCCAGAAGATCACGACGTAGCGGCCCGGCTCCAGGGCGCCCTTCTGGGAGAGGGTGCCCATGACGAGGGATGCGGCATCGGCACCGGAGACGAAGAAGATGCCCACCAGGACCATGACCAGCAGGCTCGTCAGAGTGGCGGCGGGGAACTGCCGCAGCACCGCGAAGAGCTGGCCTTCGGGGGTCTGCTCCGCACCAAGGTGTCCCTGCTCCTGCAGCGTCATCGCGGTGCCGCCGAAGATCGCGAACCAGCACAGGCTGACGACGCTGGGCACCAGGATGACACCGCCGACGAACTGACGGATGGTACGCCCCCTGCTGATGCGGGCGATGAACATGCCGACGAAGGGTGTCCAGGAGATCCACCAGGCCCAGTAGAAGACGGTCCACGTCCCGAGCCAGTCGGCCACACCGGAACCGCTGGAGGCGTCGGTGCGACCGGCGAGCTCCGGCAGCTCGCCGAAGTAGGTGGCGATCGAGGTCGGCAGCAGGTCGAGGACGGCGATGGTCGGTCCGGCCACGAAGACGAACACCGCGAGGATCAGGGCGAGCACCATGTTGATGTTGGACAGCCACTGGATGCCCTTCTCCACCCCGGACACCGCGGAAGCGACGAAAGCCAGTGTCAGTACCGCGATGACACCGACGAGCAGCCCGGTGCCCGCCTTCTGCAGCCAGCCCAGTTCTTCGATACCACTGCCGATCTGGAGGGTGCCGAGCCCGAGCGACGCCGCCGAACCGAACAGCGTGGCGAAGATGGCCAGCATGTCGATGACGCGCCCGCTCGTCCCGTACGCGTGCCGTTCGCCGATGAGGGGAACGAACACGGCGCTGATGGTCTGCCGCCGGCGGCGGCGAAAGGTGCTGTACGCGATCGCCATACCGGCCACCGCGTAGATGGCCCACGGGTAGAGCGTCCAGTGGAACAGGGTGGTGGCCATGGACGTCGCCATGGCTTCCGCGGCGTCGGCGGGGTCGGTTCCAGGCGGCGGAGTGACGAAGTGCGCAAGGGGCTCACTGACGCCATAGAACATCAGGCCGATACCCATACCGGCGCTGAACATCATGGCCACCCATGACACAGTGCGGAATTCCGGGCCCTCGCCGTCCTGTCCGAGCGGGATGGAACCGTAGCGGCTGATGGCGAGCCAGAGCGCGAAGACCACGAACCCGGATGCGGCCAGGACGAACGCCCAGCCGAAGTTGTGGATCAGTCCGGACAGCAAACCGCCTGACACCCGCTCCAGCGTGTCGGTGGCGACGGAGCCCCAGACGACGAAGGCGAGCGTCAACGTTGCAGTGACACCGAACACCACCCGGTCCGTTCCGACGTGCCTCGCGGACTCGGGTAGCGCGGGCAGGTCGGCCGTCACCGGCAGCACCTTCCGGGGCGGCGGCTTCCGTGCGTGGCCGTCCGGTTCTCGGCGCGGTACTTCGTCGGACACTGGTGGCACCTTTCCGGCCGCTTGCGAGCGCAGTCCTCGCTCTGCGTCAGGGAGTACCACACCCGCCACTCCGTTCCGGGTACCAACAGGCGCCCCGCGGATTCAGCAGAGAAACGACAACCGAACCCGTCGCTGAGGGTTGTCCCGGTTGGTGTCCACCAGAACGACGGACTGCCAGGTCCCCAGCTCAAGCCTGCCGCCGACGACCGGGAGCGTGGCGTGGGGCGGGACGATGGCAGGGAGCACATGGTCCCTGCCATGCCCGGGGGAGCCGTGCCGATGCTGCCAGCGGTCGTCCGCCGGGAGGAGCTGGTGGAGGGTGGACAGCAGATCGTCGTCACTGCCCGCGCCGGTCTCGATGATGGCCAAGCCGGTGGTGGCATGGGGCGTGAAGACGTTGAGGAGTCCGTCCCGCCCGGCGGCCGCGTCCCGCAGGAAGGACGCGCAGGCGTCGGTCAGGTCGTGGACGGTCTCCTGGGAGCCGGTGGTCACGTCGATGGTCCGCGTGGTGAAGGTGTCAGCCATGCATCCATGTTCGCGCCTCGGCCCCCTGGAACTCGCCCGGGACATGGCGCGGCCACTCCGGAGCCGGTGTCAGGCGGAAGGACGCGCGGGGAGTCCCGGAACGGGACCGCCGAAGGCCGGGTCGGCCGGCCTTGAAAGGACGCTGTTCGAATGAGAGGGTGCCTTGCCCTCGCAGGGGGGAACTGGGCTTTTCATATGCGGAGTTGCCCGGAGAAGTCGATGGGGTCAGCGGCATGGCGGGGGAAGAAGTGACAGAGTCGCATCGCCTTGCGGGGTATTCGCTCGCTCCGCTTCAGGAGGGTTTCTTCTTCCATGCCAAGTTCGATTCCCGCCAGGGGGCCGACCCGGACGTCTATGTCACCCAGCTGACCCTTGACATCGAGGGCGAACTCGACGTTCCGGAGCTGCGCCGCGCCTGCGACACACTGGTGAGCCGCCACGACGGTTTGAGAGCCGGCTTCCGGCCGGGCGAGACGGGTGACCCGGTGCAGTTCATCGCGCCGCCGGGCGAGGCACCCTGGCGGTGTGTGGACGGCCGAGGGAGCGACATCGCCGCTGTCCTGCTCGGGGAACGGCTGCGCGGATTCGACCTGGCCCGCCCCCCGCTGATCAGGTTTCTGCTCGTCCGGGTCTCGGAGACGCGCTGGCGGCTGGCGCTGACGAACCACCACATCATCCTGGACGGATGGTCGACTTCACTGCTCGTGGACGAACTGTTCGCCGTGTACCGAAGCCCGGCAGGCGCCGAACCCGACCCCGCGCCCCCGTATCGGGACTTCCTCGACTGGCTGGCGGAAGAGGACTTCGCGGAAGCCCGGAGCACTTGGGCGGAGGCGTTGGCGGGCCTCGACGGGCCGACCCTGGTGGCTCCCGCCGTGAGCCGTGGCGCCGCCGCCCCGCCCGCGACGGTCGGCCGCACCCTGCCGGAAGGCGTGACGCGAGCCCTTGAGGAGCAGGCCCATCGCCATGGGGCCACCCTCAGCACACTGGTGCAGGTGGCCTGGGCGCTGGTGCTACGGCGGCTCACCGGCCGGGACGACCTTGTCTTCGGCACGACCGTTTCGGGGCGCGACGCTCCCGTGGACGGCGTGGAAAGCATGGTCGGCCTGTTCATCAACACCGTTCCGGTACGTGTGACCGTACGCGGCGGCGAGACGCTCGGCGGACTGTTGCGGCGCGTCCAGGAGGAGCAGATCGACCTCCTGGACGCCCACCACATAGGCCTTGGCGAAATCCAGCGCATCAGCGGATCGGCCACGCTGTTCGACACCACGACCGCCTTCGAGAACTACCCGGTCGGCGAGTGCGCCGGACTGGACGGTGCACGACTCGTCGGGTCCGGGGGATTCGACGCCACCCACTACCCTCTGTCGCTGCTCTGCGTTCCCGGCGCGGAACTGCGGTTCCGCGTGGACTACCGCGAGGATGTCTTCGACAGGGCCTTCGCGGAACGGGTCGCCGGCTGGCTGCTGCGGATTCTGGACGTCTTCGCCACCTCCCGTGACCTCGATATGCCATCGGCCCGGGCCGGCATCCCGGGCGGTGAGGGGTGCGAGCGCATCGTCAGCGAGTGGAACGGCAGGACCAGCGAGTACGCCGACCGGCGACCCGTGCATGCGTTCTTCGAGGACCAGGCGCTTGCCCGCCCGGCTGAGACCGCCCTGGTGCTCGGTGAGAAGTACATCTCCTTCAGCGAGTTGAACACCCGGGCCAACCGGCTCGCCTGGACCCTGCTGGAGCAGGGCATCGGTCCCGAAGACCGGGTCGGGGTGCTGCTGGACCGGTCGGTCGCCTCCATCGTCGCCGTACTGGCCGTACTGAAGTCGGGTGCCGCCTGCCTGCCGGTCGACACAGGGGATCCGGCCGTGCGTGTCGCACGGATCCTCGACGACGCGCAGGCCCGGGCACTGATCACCACGAGGACTGCGTACGAGCGGCTCGGCGGAACCGCACCGCGCGCGACGCCGGTCGAGGTCGACGAGGGGACGGGGAACCCGTCGGGTGCGGGCGGGCACCACGCGGCGCGGACGGACGATCCGACCCAGCAGGACAGGACCGTGCCCTTGCTGCCGGCCCATTGCGCCTACGTGCTGCACACGTCGGGATCGACCGGCAGCCCCAAGGGCGTCGTGGTCGAACACCGCTCCCTCACGAACCTGTTCCACTGTCACCGAACGGGGCTGTTCGCCGACCACGTCCGTGCCACGGGCGCGCCGGCCGCACGGGTGGCCAACACCGCACCCCTCACCTTCGACGCTTCGTGGACGGGGCTGCTCGCGCTGTTCGCCGGTCACCGACTGCACCTGCTGGACGAGCCGACCCGGCGCGACCCTGCCGCCCTGGTGTCCTACCTCGCACGCCACCACGTCGATCTGCTCGACACCACGCCCACGTACGCGCTCGAACTGCTCGCGCACGGTCTGCTCGCCACACCGGAGTCCACCCCCGCCACTCTCGTACTGGGCGGCGAGGCCGTGCCCGATACGCTGTGGCGGCGGATCCAGGCGGAGCCCGCCGTCACCGGCCACAACTTCTACGGTCCGACCGAGTGCACCGTGGAGGCACTCACCACACGTCTGACGGCCGCACCGGCACCCGTGATCGGCAAGCCGCTCGACAACGTGCGTGTCCACGTGCTCGACCGGCTGCTGCGACCGGTCCCGCCGGGAGTGACCGGCGAGCTGTACCTCGCGGGAAGCGCCCTGGCACGCGGTTACACGGCGGCAGGGCCGACCGCCGAGCGGTTTGTGGCATGCCCCTTCGGTGAGGGTGCCCGCATGTACCGCACCGGGGACCTGGCGCGCTGGCGTGAGGACGGAAGCCTGGAGTTCCGCGGGCGCGGGGACGACCAGGTGAAACTGCGCGGATTCCGCGTCGAGCTCGGGGAGGTCGAGTCGGTGCTCGCGACTCACCCCTCCCTGGCGCAGGCCCTCGTCGTGGTACGTGAGGACGAACCAGGACGCAGGCTCCTCGTGGCCTATGTGGTTCCGCACCCGGGAGCGGAGATCGCGGTGGCCGAGCTGCGGGGCTTCCTGGCCGCCGCGCTGCCGCCCCACTCGGTGCCCGCGGCGTATGTCTCGCTGGAGTCGCTGCCGGCCACGGGCAACGGCAAGCGGGACCGGCGTGCGCTTCCCGCGCCCGGCCGCGGCGCACTTGCGCCACGACGTCCGAGGCGCCCCGGAACGGAGTGGGAGCGAACCCTCTGCGGTCTGTTCGGCGAGGTGCTGGGGGTGGACGGGGTGGGACCCGACGACGGCTTCTTCGAGCTGGGCGGCGACTCGTTGCTGGCCACCCGGCTCGTCGGCCGGGTCGCCGCGCTCCTCGGTACCGAACTGCCCATCAAGGTCCTGTTCGAGACGCCCACCGCCGCCGGTCTCGCCGCACGGACAGCGGCGGCGGGATCAGCCGCTTCCGCCTCCACTTCCGCGGGCGCCTCGCTCAAGCCCGTACTGACCCTTCGGGAAGCGGGAGCAGGCGCCCCCTTGTTCTGTGTCCACCCTGTCACGGGCCTCGGCTGGTGCTACGCGGGCCTGGCGGCGGTGTGCGACGACCGGCCGGTGCACGCCCTCCAGGTGCCTGCCGCCGAGCACGGAACGCATCGGCTGCCGACGGACTTCGCCGCGCTGATCGACGGATACGTCGCCCGGATCCGGGCGATACAGCCGCGCGGCCCGTACCACCTGCTCGGCTGGTCGCTCGGCGGGAGCATCGCCCATGCGATGGCGTGCCGGCTGCAGCAGTCCGGGGAGCGGACGGCTCTGCTCGCACTGCTCGACTCCTATCCGGCTCTCAGCGGCGCGACGGCCGGCCCGACCACGCAGGAGATAGCCGACCTGCTGCGCCGGGAGGCCGGCGCGCACGTCCGGCTGGACCCCCGGGACGTCACGGAGGTGTCGCGCGCGGCGGCGGCCGTGGCGGCCCTCGTGGAGACCGCGCGGCCGGGCCGCTACGACGGGGACATACTGCACCTGACCGCGACCGAAGGACGGCCGGCGGGAGCGCCGACGGCGGACGACTGGCAGTGTTTCGTCACCGGGTCCGTCCACACCCGCATGGTCGGCTGCGAGCACCTTGAGATGATGCGTCCTGGGCCGATCAAGGAGATCTCCAGCGTGCTGTCGCAGGCCCTGGCCTCCGGCCGGAGAGAGGATCCGTCATGACCGAGCCATGGAACCCCCGCGGTCCCCGGGTGGTGACGCTCCCCTCGGGCCGGATGGTCCGCGGACGCGGACTCAGATACGACCCCCCGCCGGGGCAGGTTCCCACGTTCGCGGTGCACTTGACGGACCACAGGCCGCCCGAGCCACCGTGGGAGTCGCTCTGGGTCCCCTGGCGGGACTTCTGGCTTCCTGCCGACCCCGTGGACGCGTTGGGCAAGCTCCGTGCCGCGTACAGCCGCGCCGCGGGTGAGCGCGTGGAAGTCTGCTGCGGGGGCGGCGTCGGCCGGACCGGTACGGCGCTTTCCGTCCTCTGCGTCTTCGAGGGCATGAAACCCGGGGAAGCCGTCACCTGGGTGCGGCGGAACCACCATCGCCGTGCGGTCGAAGTGCCGTGGCAACGGCGTTTCATCCGCCAGGCCTTCGCGGCCGAAGGGTCCGGCTCAGGGCGTTCGTAGCCACCGGGTGGTGGCGGCGCCGGCCGCCCAGCGCCGGGAAACCGGTCAGTGCGGCACCCGGGTGGCCCGGCCGACCGACTCCACCAGCGGCAGCAGCCTGTGCGGGACGCGCTCGCGCAGGGCCATCTCGGTACGGGTACGGACCACGCCCGGCATATTGATCAGCCGCTGGATCACATCCTCGAGATGGCCGTTGTCGCGGGCCACCACCCGGGTCAGCAGATCACCGCCGCCCGTGATCGAGAAGGCCTCCACGATCTCGGGCACCTGGGCGAGCGCGTCACCCACCTCGTCCAGGTGTCCCTGGGTGACCTCGATATGCACGAACGCCAGCACCGGGTGCCCCAGCGCGGTCGGGGACAGGAACGGTCCGCTGCCCGTGATCACTCCATCCCGCTCCAGCCGGTCGATACGGGCCTGAAGGGTGCCTCGGGCGATTCCGAGGATGCGGGCGTACTCCCGCACGCTGGTGCGCGGCTGCTCGATCAGCAGACGCAGGATGCGGGTGTCTAGCTCGTCCACGGCCACGGTCGGTCCGCCCCTTTCAGGCCATCGCCGCACCGGATTCCGGGGGCTTCCTGTGCCGATGGCTCGTCTGGGCTGACCAGAACGCTCAACGGCTATACCAATGGCCCAGCGTAGGCGGCTCGACTTGAGCCGCTGGGGCAATAGATGCTCTCATAGTGCTGTCGATGGCGCTGCGGATCCCGCGGCGCCTTTTTCGTGCCATCACCTGCGAGGGCACGACGAAGGCATACGAGAAGTACGAGGAAGGAGCGGGAAGCAGTGCTCAAGAGGGTGTTCGTGGCTCCGGATCCCGGGCTGCTGCGCTTGCGCGGCGGCCTGCGAGCCGTCCTCGGCGTCGCGTCGGCGGTGGCCGCGTGCGCGCTGACGGGGCACCCGCTGCCCGCGGTGCTCACGGGTGGACTCGCCGCGATGCTCGCCCTCTTCGCCGTGACCGATGCGGCCGTCTCCCGTCAAGCCCTCACCACGGCGCTGCTGCCCGCCGTGGGCATCCCCGTACTCGCGCTCGCGGCGGAACTGCACACCCGGCCACTGGCGCGGGACATGGCCTTCCTGGCCGTCGCCGGGGCGGCGGTGTACGCGCGGCGCTGGGGTGCGCGAGGGCATGCCCTGGGCGCGTTCGCGTTCATGATGTTCTTCGTGGCGCAGTTCCTGGGGACGGTACCGGCGGAGCTGCCCGGCCTGTGCTCGGCCATCACCCTCGCCCTGGTCGCCTCGTCCGCGGTCCGCTTCGGGGTCTGGTGCTACGAGCGGCGGCTGCCGCCGCCCGCCGTGCCGTCCCCGCCCGGCGGCCGTGGCCTTGAGCGGCCGACCACCCGGCAGGCCGCGCAGGTCGTGGCGGCGGGCGCGTTCGCGCTCACCGTGGGCCAGTTGCTGTCGCAGGACCGCTGGTACTGGGCCGTAGGCGCGGCCTGGTGGATCTTCGTCAACACGGCGTCACGCGGTGAGACCCTGGTCCGCGGGTTCCGCAGGATCCTCGGTACCGTTCTGGGTGTCGCCGCCGCTCTGCTCGTCGCCGTGCCCGTACAGGGGGCCGTGCTGCCCACGGCCGTCCTCGTGGCGGTGTGCGTCTTCGGGATCTTCTACAGCGCCCCGGTGTCGTACAGCTGGATGATGCTCTCCGTCACCATGCTGGCCGCCCTGCTGTACGGGCTGCTCGGGGTGCTGGAGCCCGGCCTGCTGGCGCTGCGGATCGCCGAGACCTGTGTGGGCGCCCTGGGCGCGCTGCTGGCCGTGGCGTTCGTGCTGCCCGTCACCACGCATACCGCCACCAATGCCTGGATCCGCAGCGCCGTCCGCTGTGTGCATGCCTGCACCAAGGCCGCGATGGACCGGCTCGCCGGGGACGAGAGCGCGGATCCGGCCGCGCACGCCGCCGAGCTTGAAGTGCTCCTCGCCCGGGTGCGGATGTCCCTGGCGCCCCTGGTCCATCCACTCAACCCTTTGAGGGCGCGGGGCACGCGAGCCCGGCAGGTGCTCGGACTTCTCGACGACTGCGCCCGTGAGGTGCGCGGGCTCATGGCCGTCGCCGCCGACCCCGAGGCCTCGCACGACGCCCGCCTGGCCGCCGCCTGCTGGCGGCTGGAAGCCGCCGTCCACGCGCTTGAAGAACCGAGCGCCGAGGGCGACGGGCCGCCCGCCGCGACGCTGGCAGCCGCCGGCCGGCCTCACCCGGGTGCTGAGGCGGTGCTCATGCACCTGCACGGTCTGGAGAAGGCGCTGGCCGGTCTGGCGGACCCGCTGCGCTCATCGCCGCGCTCCCCGCTCATGCCCGTCTGACGTCTACGGCGCGGCGGCGTGGTTCGTACCCGGACCGGATCACCACCGGGCTGACCACGGTGCTTCGCACGCGTCCCCGTCCTGGCACCGGGCACACGGCGTCTATGACGCCGCGGACGAGGCGCGTGCATATGACATCCAGGGGGTGGATCAGCCGGCGTACGGGGTAGTCCGCTCGTCAACTGTGAGCCATGGTCCGTAATCGCTTGATCACGAACCGTTGAACGTGGACGGTCTCCCATGGTCCGCTGTCGGCGTCCGCAGTTCTCACCCGTTCAGGCCCGGAGGTGCCCACGATGCGGAAGTTCTTCAGACGAGCCGCAGCGCCCCAGGACCGACCGCCACGTGCCGCACCCGGCGAGGACCGCCCTGCGGCGGGTTCCGGGGCCGTGCCGGGGCGGTGCCCCGCACACCCAGGACCGCCTGGGCCGCCTGTGTCGGCCGACCTGCCTGCCGCACGCCGACGGGGCGTCCAGTACGGGCCGGGCCCGGACGCGTTGCGCCGGGAGGCAGCGGAATTCCTGCGGCTGTTCCACCATGAGCATCCGGCCGGCGGCGGACCGGCCGCGCTTGCCTCCAGGATCGCCGCCGTCCACGCCGAGATCGACGCGACCGGCACCTACCGTCACACGGCGGCCGAGCTCGCCCATGGAGCGCGCGTCGCCTGGCGCAACAGCAACCGGTGCATCGGCAGGCTGTACTGGCACTCGTTACGCGTCAGGGACCGACGCGATGTCCGTGACGCCGACACCATGGCCGCCGAAGCCGTCGCCCACCTGCGGGAAGCCACCAACGGCGGCCGCATACGCCCCGTCATCACGGTCTTCGCGCCCGATGCCCCCAACCGTCGCGGCCCCCGCATCTGGAACGAGCAACTGGTCCGCTACGCGGGCTACTCCGCACCGGGCGGCATCGGCCGCACCGGCGATCCGCGCAACGCCGGGATCACCGCGTACGCCCAGCGGCTCGGCTGGCCAGGCGGCCCCGGCACTCACTTCGACGTCCTGCCCCTGGTCATCCAGGGCAGCGACGACAAGCCCCGATGGTTCGAACTGCCCGCCGACGCCGTACTCGAAGTGCCGCTGGCCCACCCCGACGGCGGCTGGGTCGACGACCTCGGGCTGCGCTGGCACGCCGTACCCGCGATCGCGAACATGTGTCTGGAGATCGGTGGGATCTGCTATCCGGCGGCACCGTTCAACGGCTGGTACATGGGCACCGAGATCGGTGCCCGCGACCTCGGCGACCGCGACCGCTACGACCTCCTCCCGGCAGTGGGCGAACGCCTCGGCCTGGATATGTCCAGCGACCGGACGCTGTGGAAGGACCGGGCCCTCATCGAGCTCAACCGCATGGTGCTGCACTCGTTCGACCGGGCGGGTGTGACGCTCGCCGACCACCACACCGAGTCCCAGCGCTTCCTCACCCACCTCGCCCGCGAGGAGGCGAAGGGGCGCCGGGTGGGGGCCGACTGGTCCTGGATCGTGCCGCCCGTATCCGGCTGCGCGACCCCGGTCTTCCACCGCACCTTCGACCCCGTGCAGCTGAAGCCGGCCTTCGTGCACCACCCTGAGGCCCTGCTGCGCGCCCGCGGAGAGGAGTCGGCGGGGCACTGAGGACGCTGCCGCGTGGCGGAACGACCTTCACGCCTGCGACGCGAAGGCCCGCACCAAGCGGTGCGGGCCCTTCGCGTAAGGGGATCCCTGCGGGTCCGGTCAGCGGGACTGAGCGCCCGTCGCCTGCGTCGGGATGCCCAGCGCGGTCGTGTACTGGGACAGCACCAACCGCCCGATCGCCGGGTACGCGCCCAGCGGCTCGGCCGCCGCGCAGCCCGCCTCCGCGGCGGCCGCGGCCAGCAGGCCGTCCGGCAGCTCGGGGCCGACCAGGTAGGGGGCGAGAGCGAGCTGCCCGGAGCCGGAGGCGCGCAGCTCATCGC
>NZ_JBHXFA010000130.1:4996-20823 GCF_042724175.1 Streptomyces sp. NPDC127084 | reverse complement strand
GGGGGGGGGGGGGGCCCCCCCCCGGCAAAATTACTTGGCCTTCTCGAGGATCTCGACGACGCGCCAGCGCTTCGTCGCGGACAGCGGCCGGGTCTCCATCAGGAGGACGCGGTCGCCGACACCCGCGGCGTTCTGCTCGTCGTGCGCCTTGAGCTTGTTGGTACGGCGGATGACCTTGCCGTACAGCGCGTGCTTGACGCGGTCCTCGACAGCGACGACGACGGTCTTGTCCATCTTGTCGCTGACGACCAGACCCTCGCGGGTCTTGCGGAAGCCGCGCTCCTCGGTCTTGTTCTCAGTCACGTTGCTCTCGCTCATCAGGCGCTCTCCACCGTCTCGATGCCCAGCTCGCGCTCACGCATCAGGGTGTAGATCCGGGCGATGTCCTTGCGGACGGCCTTCAGCCGGCCGTGGTTCTCGAGCTGGCCCGTCGCCGCCTGGAAGCGGAGGTTGAACAGCTCTTCCTTGGCCTCGCGGAGCTTGGCAACAAGCTCCTCGTTGCCCAGCTCGCGCAGCTCGGACGCCTTGGTACCGGCCGACATCACGCTTCACCTGCCTCGCGCTTGACGATCCGGCACTTCATCGGCAGCTTGTGGGCCGCACGAGTCAGAGCCTCACGCGCAATCTTCTCGTTCGGGTAGGACAGCTCGAACATGACCCGGCCCGGGTGCACGTTCGCGACCCACCACTCCGGGGAACCCTTACCGGAACCCATGCGGGTCTCGGCGGGCTTCTTCGTCAGCGGGCGGTCCGGGTAGATGTTGATCCAGACCTTGCCGCCACGCTTGATGTGGCGGGTCATCGCGATACGGGCCGCCTCGATCTGGCGGTTGGTCACGTACGCCGGAGTCATGGCCTGGATGCCGTACTCGCCGAACGCAACCGTCGTACCACCCTTGGCCATACCGCGGCGCTTGGGGTGGTGCTGCTTGCGGTGCTTGACCCTACGGGGGATCAGCATTTCGGTCAGGCCTCCGTTCCGGTGCTCTCAGCCGGAGCAGCGGCAGCGGCCTCGGCCTTGGGGGCCTCGGCAGCGGCACTCTGCTGCGGCTTGCGACCGCGACCGCCACGCTCGCCACCGCGGCCACCACGGGCCGGGCGGTCGGCGCCGCCACGGGCCGGGCGGTTGCCGGCGCGGGCAGCGGCGTTCTCGGCGCGGACCTCGGCGATGTTCTTGACGTCGCCCTTGTAGATCCAGACCTTCACACCGATGCGGCCGAAGGTGGTCTTGGCCTCGAAGAAGCCGTACTCGACGTTCGCGCGGAGCGTGTGCAGCGGCACACGGCCCTCGCGGTAGAACTCCGAGCGGGACATCTCGGCGCCGCCGAGACGGCCACCACACTGGATCTTGATGCCCTTGGCGCCCGCCTTCATCGCCGACTGCATGCTCTTACGCATGGCGCGGCGGAAGGAGACACGGGAGGACAGCTGCTCGGCCACGGCCTGGGCCACGAGCTGAGCGTCGACCTCGGGGTTCTTGACCTCGAGGATGTTCAGCTGGACCTGCTTGCCCGTGAGCTTCTCGAGCTGACCACGGATCTTGTCGGCCTCCGCGCCGCGGCGGCCGATGACGATGCCGGGACGCGCGGTGTGGATGTCCACCCGCACGCGGTCACGGGTGCGCTCGATCTCAACCTTCGAGATACCGGCGCGCTCCATGCCGGACGTCAGCATCCGACGGATGGCGACGTCTTCCTTGACGTAGTCCTTGTACAGCTTGTCGGCGTACCAGCGGGACTTGAAGTCCGTGGTGATGCCGAGCCGGAACCCGTGCGGGTTTACCTTCTGGCCCATTACCGGGTTCCTTCCTTGCTGCTGACGACCACGGTGATGTGGCTGGTCCGCTTGCGGATCCGGTAGGCACGGCCCTGGGCGCGCGGACGGAACCGCTTCAGGGTCGGGCCCTCGTCGACGTACGCCTCGCTGATGAACAGCGTGCTGGCGTCCGTGTGGTCGTAGTTGTGCGCGGCGTTGGCGATGGCGCTGTCCAGCACCTTGCCAACCGGCACGCTCGCGGCCTGCGGGGCGAAACGCAGGACCGCCTGAGCCTCCGTGGCATCCATGCCACGGATGAGGTCCACCACGCGGCGGGCCTTCATGGGCGTGACGCGGATGTACCGCGCCTGGGCCCTGGCTTCCATGGTTGTCCCTTCGGTGTAAGTCATAGTCGTTCACACCCCGCGATTAGCGGCGCTTCGACTTCCGGTCGTCCTTGACGTGGCCGCGGAAGGTGCGAGTCGGCGAGAACTCGCCGAGCTTGTGGCCGACCATGGACTCGGTGACGAACACCGGGACGTGGGTCTTGCCGTTGTGCACCGCGATCGTGTGGCCCAGCATGGCCGGGACGATCATCGAGCGACGGGACCAGGTCTTGATGACGTTCTTGGTGCCGGCTTCGTTCTGGACGTCCACCTTCTTGATGAGGTGGTCGTCGACGAAGGGCCCCTTCTTGAGACTGCGCGGCATCTAAACCCGCTCCTAGCGCTTCTTGTTCGTCTTGCGGCGGCGGACGATGTACTTGTTGCTCGCCTTCTTGGGAGAACGAGTACGACCCTCCTTCTGACCCCACGGGGAGACCGGGTGGCGACCACCGGAGGTCTTGCCCTCACCACCACCGTGCGGGTGGTCGACCGGGTTCATGGCGACACCACGGACGGTCGGGCGGACGCCCTTCCAGCGCATACGGCCGGCCTTGCCCCAGTTGATGTTCGACTGCTCGGCGTTGCCGACCTCGCCGACAGTGGCGCGGCAGCGGACGTCGACCAGGCGGATCTCACCGGACGGCATGCGCAGGTGGGCCATGGAGCCCTCCTTCGCCAGCAGCTGCACGGAGGCACCCGCGGAGCGGGCGAACTTCGCGCCGCCGCCGGGCCGCAGCTCGATGGCGTGGATGGTCGTACCGACCGGGATGTTGCGCAGCGCCAGGTTGTTGCCGGGCTTGATGTCGGCACCGGGGCCGTTCTCGATCCGGTCGCCCTGGTTCAGGCCACGCGGGGCGATGATGTAGCGCTTCTCGCCGTCCGCGTAGTGCAGGAGCGCGATGCGCGCGGTGCGGTTGGGGTCGTACTCGATGTGCGCGACCTTGGCAGGCACGCCGTCCTTGTCGTGACGACGGAAGTCGATCACGCGGTAGGCGCGCTTGTGGCCACCACCCTGGTGGCGAACGGTCACACGACCGGCGTTGTTACGGCCGCCCTTGCTGTGCAGAGGGCGGACCAGCGACTTCTCCGGCGTGGACCGCGTGATCTCGACGAAGTCGGCGACGCTGGAGCCACGACGGCCCGGAGTCGTCGGCTTGTACTTGCGGATACCCATTTCTCAGTCCTCGTCCGATATTCGGACGATCCGGACCTCCGTCAGGAGGTCGGACCGCCGAAGATGTCGATACGGTCGCCCTCGGCGAGGGTCACGATGGCGCGCTTGGTGTTGGCGCGCTTGCCGAAACCGGTGCGGGTGCGCTTGCGCTTGCCCTGGCGGTTGATCGTGTTCACCCCGGTGACCTTGACCGAGAAGACCGCCTCGACGGCCTGCTTGATCTGGGTCTTGTTCGCACGCGGGTCGACGACGAACGTGTACTTGTTCTCGTCCAGCAGCGCGTAGCTCTTCTCGGAGACGACCGGCTTGATCAGCAGGTCGCGCGGGTCCGTGAAGGTCTTGCTGGTGATCGTGGCCTCGGACATCAGGCCTCGCTCCCTTCGGTCTCAGCGTTCTGTCCAGCAGGGGCGCCGGACACGAAGGACTCGAAGGCGGCCTGGGTGAAGACCACGTCGTCGGAGACGAGCACGTCGTACGTGTTCAGCTGGCCCGGCTCCAGGATGTGCACCTGGGGCAGGTTGCGGGCCGACAGCCACGCGGCCTCGTCGCTGCGGTCGACGACCAGGAGCAGGTTCTTGCGCTCCGAGATCTTGCCGAACAGCGTCTTGGCGGCCTTGGTGGAGATCGCACCCTCGACCACGCCGGAGACGACGTGGATGCGGGAGTGGCGGGCCCGGTCGGTGAGGGCACCGCGCAGGGCGGCGGCCTTCATCTTCTTCGGGGTCCGCTGCGAGTAGTCACGCGGCACGGGGCCGTGGACGACGCCACCGCCGGCGAACTGCGGAGCGCGGGTCGAACCCTGACGGGCGCGGCCGGTGCCCTTCTGGCGGTAAGGCTTCTTGCCACCACCACGGACTTCGCCGCGGGTCTTGGTCTTGTGCGTGCCCTGACGGGCAGCGGCCAGCTGCGCGACGACGACCTGGTGGATCAGCGGGATGCTGACCTTGGCGTCGAAGATCTCCGCGGGGAGCTCGACGCTACCGGCCTTGTCGCCAGCGGGCGAAAGGATGTCAATGGTGCTCATCGGTTACCTCAGGCCCCCTTGGCCGCGGTACGGACCAGGACGAGGCCGCCGTTCGGACCGGGAACCGCGCCCTTGATGAGCAGCAGACCCTTCTCCGCGTCAACGGCGTGGACGGTCAGGTTCTGGGTGGTGACCCGCTCGTTGCCCATGCGGCCCGCCATGCGGAGGCCCTTGAACACGCGGCCCGGGGTGGCGCAGCCACCGATGGAACCGGGCGAGCGGTGCTTGCGCTGGGTGCCGTGTCCGGCGCCGAGGCCACGGAAGTTGTGGCGCTTCATGACACCGGCGAAGCCCTTGCCCTTGCTCTTGCCGGTCACGTCGACCTTGACGCCGGCCTCGAACACCTCAGCGGTGATCTCCTGGCCGAGCGCGTACTCGGAGGCGTCCGCGGTGCGGATCTCGACGAGGTGGCGACGGGGGGTGACGTCGGCCTTGGCGAAGTGGCCCTTGAGGGGCTTGTTCACCTTGCGCGGGTCGATCTCGCCGAAGGCGATCTGGACCGACTCGTAGCCGTCGACGTCGTTCGTACGAACCTGGGTGACGACGTTGGGGCCGGCCTTGACGACGGTGACCGGAACAACGCGGTTGTTCTCGTCCCACACCTGCGTCATGCCGAGCTTCTCGCCCAGGATGCCCTTGATCTGCTTAGCCATCTCTCAGATCACCGGCCTCAGAGCTTGATCTCGATGTCGACACCGGCCGGAAGGTCGAGTCGCATCAGAGAGTCAACGGTCTTGGGAGTCGGGTCGAGGATGTCGATCAGGCGCTTGTGCGTGCGCATCTCGAAGTGCTCGCGCGAGTCCTTGTACTTGTGCGGCGACTTGATGACGCAGTACACGTTCTTCTCAGTGGGCAGCGGCACCGGGCCCGCGACCGACGCACCAGTGCGGGTCACCGTCTCGACGATCTTCTTCGCCGAGGAGTCGATGACCTCGTGGTCGTAGGCCTTGAGCCGGATGCGGATCTTCTGTCCCGCCATGGCTACTTCGTAGTCCTGTCTCTCGTAACGCTCTGACAACCCGGCGAGCTGTGCCTCCAGGAGCCCGCAAGGGCTCTCAGGACACCGTTCTCTCCGACCCACGCGGTCGGGCGTGTCGCACTCCCTCTACGCAGATATCCCGAAGGATTTCCCAACCAAGGGGGTGCGGACCCAAGGACCGCGAGCCGGAGGAAGAACACCTACCGGGTGCCTGGCCGGCACCCCGCTGACACTTCCCGGAAGATTCCCGTACTTCCACCCCTGATCAGAGGTGACGAGTACTGTGGGACTCGCTTCCGGTCCTCCCGGCGGGAGGCGCGCAGCATCGGCACTCAACCGAGCAACCCGGACAGTCTGCCATACGGCCCAGGCAGGGCGCCAATCGAGCGGAAGAGCGTACCCCTCCCGGGTCGGCTGTCAAACCGCGGCGCGCGAGGGCCCCTGCGGCTGGCGCGACACGCGGCCCGTGAGGACGGACTTCCCTGCTGTCACCCCATCCGCGGGACCCGGCCGCGCACACCACGCCCGACTTCCCTCGGGTTCCCTTGAACACCCTTGACCGACATCGCACACATTTACGGGCGATCAAGGCGCACTCGGTGCGGGCGCCGTAGGGCTGTGCCAGGCTGCCCGGGTGAACGATCACGGGATCCGATTCGTACCGAGGCGGACAAGCGCGCACTCCGAGGACGAGGGCCCTGTACCCGTCGGCGGACCTCCCAGGTACGCCCCCCAGACCCTCGGCCCCGTCCAGTACGTCACCGTCGCCCACGCCGACGGCGCCGTACGCGGTTATCTGTGGGTCAGCGACGAGGACGACGCCGCGGGCTGGGTCCCGCGGCGGACCGAACCCGACGGTGGCGGCGCGTGGGCCGTCCGGCTCCATGACGCCAAGGCGAGCGGTCTCACCCCCGTGGCGGCGCTGTCCGCGATGATCGAAAGCCCGCCCGACTCCTCCGAACACGTCGTGCCGGGCTCCCTCGCCACGGCGCCTGGCTCCGAGTCGGTCCGCGACCTCGCCGGGCACCCGCCCAGGTCGCGGCCGCGGCGCGCGGCGAGCGGGGTCCTGCTCGGGCTCGCGCTGGGTGACGCCATGGGCTATCCCACCGAGTTCCTGGACATGGAGCGGATCTCGGCCGCGTACGGCCCCTGGCACACGATGGAGATGCCGCTCTCCCCGGACGGCGTGGTCCGGGTGAGCGACGACACCCAGATGACGCTGGCCGTCGGAGAAGCCCTGGCGGAGGTCACCACGAGTCCGCACGGCAGCGGAGGCCCATGGGGAGCGGCGCAGGCCGTTCCGCCCGCCCGGGTCGAGGCAGCTCTGCGACGGCACTTCGTGACCTGGCTGCGCGCTCCCGACAACGACCGGGCGCCCGGCCAGACCTGCCTGGACGCGTGCGGCGCGCTGGAACGCGGCCTGCCCTGGCAGGACGCCACGGTCACCAGCTCCAAGGGCTGCGGAGCGAACATGCGGGTGGCTCCCGTCGCGCTGGTGCCCGGGCTGTCGTCCGAACAGCGTTCCGGGATCGCCCAGTTGCAGGCAGCGCTCACCCACGGCCACCCGACCGCGCTCGCGGCCAGCGACCTCACCGCCCACGCCATCTGGCTGCTCGCCCACGGATGCGCGCGCGACGCCCTCCTTCCCCAGTTGCGCCTCCACGCGCTCCAGTCCCGCCGCAGGTACCACGGCGACTGGCTCGGCGACCTGGCGCGCAAGGCCGGGGCACCGGACCCTGCCACCTATATCTCCTTCGGATGGGACGAGTGCCTCGACGCCCTCGACCGGGTGGCCGACGCGCTCCGCACCCCCGACCCGGATCTGGACCCGTGCCAGGCCGTCGGAGCCGGCTGGGTGGCCGAGGAGGCCCTCGCGACGGCTCTGTACTGCTTCCTCGTCGTCAAGGGCTACCGCCGTGCCCCGATTCAGCGGGGAGCGCACACCTCCGGGGACTCGGACTCGATCGCCGCTCTCGCCGGCGCCTTCGCAGGAGCGGCGAACGGGCCCAGGTACTGGCTGCCCGAGTGGACCGAGGTGCTCGAGTACGAGGACCGGATCCGCGCCCTCGGCCGTCTTTGGGACTGAGTCCGCGGGACCGAGTCCGCTGGGGCGGGCCCTCGGGGTCCGCTCCCGTCCGTCATCTTTCGGGCGGGCTCCCCACCCTCGCGAGTGAAATCGGCAAGTTACGCATTTTCAGAGCGGGTCGGCTTCCTAATCTCGTGGGCGCGAGCTGCCTGGCATGTGCCAGAGGCACTCGCGACCCCGACCGCAACCCGCAAGGACCCACATGGTCAGCTCGCCCCATGAGGCGATGCACCGCATCTTCCAGGAGTTCCCGGACCTCTTGTCCGGCGTCTCCAAGGTGCTGGGCGTCGATTTCCCCCAGCCCGTCTCGGTCACGGTCCTGCCCACCGACCTCACCGAGACCAGCCCCCTCGAACGCCGTCTCGACACACTGCTGCGGTTCGACGCGCGAAACGGCGAGTCATTCCTCCTCGCCGTGGAGGCCCAGGGCAAGAAGGACCCGCACAAGCCAGCGAGCTGGGCGTACTACGTGTCGTATCTGTACACGAAGTACCGCATGCCGCCGCTGCTCCTGGTCGTCTGCCAGGACCGGGCCACCGCGGAATGGGCCTCACGGCCCTTCGACATCGGCCCCCGCGAGTGGCCGGCGCTCACTCTGCGGCCCCTCGTGGCGGGCCCGCACAACCTGCCGGTGATCACTGATCCGGCCGAGACCCGCAAGGACCTCGTACTCGCGACGCTGGCGGCGATCACACACCGCGAGAATCCTGACATCGGCGCCATACTGAAAGCCGTGTCCACCGTCCTGCGGGAAACCCCGCAGGACATCGCCTACCCCGTCGTCGAACTCATCGCACAAGGCATGGGCACCCACCCTGCCGCAGAACAGTGGAGGAAGCTGGTGGCCGTGGACCTGTCTTTCTACAAGTCGCCCCTCTCCGAGGAGCTCAGGAGCGAGGGCCGCGCTGAAGGCCGGGCGGAGGGCCAGGCGAAGCAAGGGGCCGAGGACGTGCTGCTCGTCCTGGACCGGCGCGGCCTGGACGTCTCCGAAACGACACGTGCGCGCATCACCGCATGCGACGACCCGGAGATTCTGCGCACCTGGCTGATCAGGTCCGTCACCGCCTCGTACGCCGAGGAGATCTTCATCGACGAGCAGCCCAGGACCGCGTAGCCCCCACCGCCGGAGCGCGGACTCCCCGGACCGGGCGCACCGTGTGGCCGGGCCGGGCCGGGCCGTCCGCCCCGCTCTCCGCCTCGGCCCTCCCCCCTGTTCGCCGGTCGCCGGAATTCGTTGGAGCGGCCCTCCGCCCCGCTCCTACAGTGGCCGGGCACATCATCGCCACGGGGGGCCGGTCCATATGCGCACGCAGCAGCGACGCACGCACTATCCGAGGACACCGCATCTTCCGTGGTCGCCCGGGGCCTCGTCCGACGACGTACGCGTCGCGGATCTGCGCGGGCTGCGCGGCCGGGAGGTCGTGGTCACCGAGAAGCTCGACGGTGAGAACACCACGCTGTACGCGGACGGGCTGCACGCCCGGTCGCTGGACTCCGCGCACCATCCGTCCCGGGCCTGGGTGAAGGCCCTCCAGGGGCGGATCGCCGGGCGGATCCCGGCCGGGTGGCGGGTGTGCGGCGAGAACATGTTTGCCCGGCACTCGCTCGCGTACAGCGAGCTGGAGAGCTGGTTCTACGGCTTCTCGGTCTGGGACGAGGACGACGGCAGCCACGGCGGCCGGTGTCTGGACTGGGACCGGACCGTGGACTTCCTGCGCCAGCTCGGCATCCCCGTACCCCCGGTGCTGTGGCGGGGCGTGCTCGACCGGGACGCCGAGCGGACCCTGCGGGCCCTGAAGCCCGACACGGGCCGCCAGGAGGGATACGTCGTGCGCGGCGTCGAAGGCTTCACCCTGGAGGAGTTCGGGCAGCGGGTCGCCAAGTGGGTACGGGCCGGGCATGTGCGTACCGACGAGCACTGGATGCACGCGCCGGTCGTGGAGAACGGACTCGGGCACACCGCCGTCCTCTGGGACGCACGTTCAGGGGCGGCGGTCAGCCCCGAGGCACTGATGTACGCCGTGGGTGTGTCCGGAGCGGCCCCCCACCCCGCGACCGAGACCGCCACACGGCTCGATGCGCTCGGGGTGACGGGCGACGGCCGGCTCGCGGGCATCCTCGCCGGGCTGCTGCACGGGGGCCACCGGGGCACGCTGGCCGGGCGGCTCGCGTCCCCGCTCGGGCTTCCGCTCGCCCGCCGGGTGGCCGACCTGGTCGGGCTGTCTCCCCGGCTGCACCGCCCGTACCCGGACGAGGCCCGTAGGGCCGGGCTCATCCGGATGTCGTACGCCGTCGATCTCGATGTGCTGCACGCGGTCGCCGCCGCCACCGCACCGGACGCCGAGGCTCGCGAGCAGGTGGAGTGGTCCGCGCTGCACGCGTCCGAGTGGGAGCCACCGGACCAGGAGGCGCTGCGGGCAGCCTTCGCAGGACTGGAACCCCACGCGGCGGACCGCTGCCTCGCCGAGGCACGCGAGGCGTACGCGGAGGGCCGGATCAGGACCGCCGAGGAGGCTGTCGCCGCCACCTGGCGCTGGCGCTCCGGCGACTTCCCACGGCTGATCCAGTTGGTGGGCCCGTCAGGCAGCGGCAAGAGCAGTTTCGCCCGCGGTATCGCGGGAGTCGACGCGTATGTGAGCCTCGACGAGCTGCGCGAAGCCCGTGGCGCGCTCTGGGACCAGCGCGCCAATGGCGAGGTGCTGCGTGCCTCGCTGGACGCGCTCGACACCGCCCTCGCCACGGGTGGCACCGCGGTGTGGGACGCCACCTCCCTCAACCCGCACCAGCGGTCCCTGGTGCACGCGGTCGCCCGCCGCCGCGACGCGCTGATCACCCACGCGGTGGTGCTGGTGGACGACGACGAGATGGCGCGGCGCAACAACGCCCGCCCCCACCCGGTACCGGAGACCGTGCGCGCGGCGCAGCTGCGCCGGTTCGTCCCGCCGTACCCGGGTCAGGCGCACCGCACCTGGTACATCGGTGCGAGCGGGACCGTGGAAGAGGAGGCGTAAGTGCGTACGAGCGAGGAGATCTACCACCGGGTCCGCTGGGATGCCCGCTTCGACCCGGCCCGTTTCGTGGTCGGGATCCTTCAGCGCGGCGCCGCGCCCAAACGCGTACCCCTGGACGACTTCGTGCCAGGCGGGGAGATCCCCTGGCACCGGGTCCTGTTCTTCGAGGCGGACGGCGAGCTGGTCTGGGACCGTTCGACCGGCGTCGACCGGATCGACGCCACGGAGGCGGGTCGGGTACGGGATCCACGCCTGCTGCGGGCGCCGTACTTCACGGCGCGTACGCCGTACGTCTGGGACGCGGCGGCACACGGCTGGGTGCCCGCGTCGGCGCCGCCCCGGGGCATCCCCGCCACCGCCGGGCTGCGCGTGGTCACCTGGAACACCCTGTGGGACCGCTACGACAGCGAGCGCATCGACACCGCGCGGCGCCGGCCCCTGCTGCTGGCCGCGCTGCGCGAGGCGGACGCCGACGTCATCGCGCTCCAGGAAGTCGAGCCCGCGCTGCTCACCCTGCTGCTGGACGCGGCGTGGGTACGGGACGCGTACACCCTCGGCACCAGTCCGGACGGCAGGGAAGTGGACGACTGCGGGCTGCTGCTGCTCAGCCGGGTGCCGGTACGGGAGGCCGGCGCGCACGCGCTCGGCCCGCACAAGGCCGTCACGGCGATCGTCATGGAGACCGCCACAGGCCCGTTGGTCGCGGCCGTGACCCATCTGAGCAGCGACCATTCCGCGGGCGGTGCGCAGCGCCGCGAGTCGGAGCTGGTCGAGCTCGCCGAAGGCTTCGCCGGGGTGGCGGGCGATGTGCTGCTGCTCGGTGACTTCAACGAGGGCGGGGACCTGCCGGAGACGACCCTCGGTATGCGGGACGCCTGGACCGATGTGCATGGCCTCGCCGACGCCACGCCGACGTTCGACCCCGGGGTCAATCCGCTGGCCGCGGTCTCCTCCCTGTCGGGACGCGCGTCCCGGCTGGACCGGGTGCTGCTGCGCGCCGACGGGCTGAGGGCGGACGGCGCCGCCCTGCTCGGCGCGAGCCCGGCGGCGGACGGGCTCTATCCATCCGACCACTTCGGCGTCGCGGCCGATCTCAGCTTCGACGGTGCGGCCGCCACCGGCGGCGAGGTCCCGTCGGGAGTGCTCGACGCCCGCCCGACGCCGCGCACGGCGGTGGCATGGCTCCCGCCGCAGGAGGCGTGGGAGCCCATCCAGGACATCCGGCACGCCCACGACCCGCAGGTACGGCGCTGGCCGCCGCATGTGAACCTGCTGTTCGGCTTCGTACCCGAGTCGGACTTCGAGGCCGCCGCTCCCCTGCTGTCGGCGGCGCTCACGGGCATCGAGCCGTTCGAGGCACGGCTGTCGGGTGTGCACAGCTTCGGTCACCGGGACGACTCGACCGTATGGCTCGATCCGGCTGCCGGGGGCGAGGAGCCGTGGGTACGGCTGCGGCGTGCCCTGGAACAGCGCTTCCCCCGCTGCCGGGGCCGCCGGCAGGGCTTCACCCCGCACCTCAGCCTGGGCCGCACCGACGACCCGCACGCCCTGGTCGCGGAATGCGCCGCCCGGCTGGCGGACGCTCCGCAGCAGGTGCGCATCGGTGAGCTGGTGCTGCTGTCCCGCAGGGGCGATGAGCCGATGGGCGTACGGGCGACGGTCGCGCTGGGTACGGGCGAGCTCCGCTGGCTTCCGGAACCGGCGGCTGGTGGCGGTACGGAACTCGGGGACAGGCGCGGTACGACACCGGAGACCGATCCCGGTGATCGCATCGCGAACCCCGCCGAGGACGCCGAGGACATCGCCAGCGCCACCACCCAGCGGCTGGCGGCAGCGCTCGGCGGGCACCTCGGCGAGGACGGCAGGGGCGGCGAAGACGGCAGGGCCGGCCGGGTAGGCGGAGCCGTCCACGTGGTCGGCTCGCGGCGCATGGGCTGCGCTCTGCCCGGCGCCGATCTGGACCTGGTGGCGGTGCTGCCCGGTGCGGCACCGCTCGCGGAGGTACGGGCCCGGGTCATGGCCGCGCTGCCGGATGCCTCCGATGTGAGGGAGGTGGTGGGCGCGAGGGTGCCGGGGCTGCGGCTGCGTACCGAAGGGCTCACGGTCGACCTGGTGGTCGTCGCCACCGGAGCGCTGCCGCCCGCACAGGCCGTGGTACGGCGCGCAGAGCTGGGTGAGGCGGCCGCGATCGCCCTCAGCGCGGTCAGCGACGCGGACGCGGTGCTGGAACTGGCAGGCGCGGATCGGCAGCAGGCCCGACGCACCGCCTTCGCCCGGCTCGCGCGCGAGGTGAAGGCGTGGGCGATGGCCCGCGGGCTCGATTCGGCGCCGTTCGGCGGACTCCCGGGGCTGGCCTGGTCGCTGCTCGCGGCCCGTACCGTCCGCGACGCCGATCCCGCCACGCTCACCGACCCAGGGACGCTGCTGCGGCACTTCTTCGCCACCTGGGCTGCCCGGGACTGGGGGCGTGAGCCGGTCATGACCCCGAGCGCGCCGGTGCGCTCCTGCACCGACCAGGTCGGTGCAGGCGGCTGGGAACTGGTCGCCCAGGAGCTCTACCGCGCCTGGGAACTCCTGGAGGCCGCGGCGGAGTCGGGCGCCGACCCGTGGCCGGCGCTGCTCGAAGCCCCACCCCTGCATCGCAGGCACGCGGCCTGGGCCGTCGTGAGCGTGCCCTCCGGGCCCGAAGAGGGCCGGGTACGCGGCCGCATCCGCGCGCTGCTCGGCGAGCTGGAGGCATCGGGCGTATCCGACGCCCATGCCTGGCCGCGGCCGTTGGCGGCCGGCGACACCGATACCGGTGCGGCGCGGACTCGTTACGCCATCGGGCTGGGGGCCACGCCACCGGACCGCGACCGCCTCGGCGCCATCGCCGACCGCTGGCTGCGCGGTCTGCCCGGCACCGGACTCACCTGGGCCGGACCCGGTGAGGTGCCGACCCTGCCCGCCGGACCGGCGCTCCGGGCGTATGTGACGCGGGAGTACGGAGCAACCCGGACCTGAGAAAATCCGTCTGACTCAGCGCGGCGACGGGCTCGACCGGTCCGCAGCCCCGCGTCAGGGGAGATCACAGTACGCAGACGGTGCCTCGTAAACGCCCGCTGCGGGGGAAGCGGACGGAGCACGGCCATATGAACGACAGCGCTGCGCGAAGCATGCCCGCGGCAAGCCCCGCTGGCATATTCGATGAGGGCCGTGGCGCCCTCGCGGATACCCCTCGCACCCGCCCCCGCAGACGCTCCGTCGTCGCCGGCCTGGCGGGCGCCCTCACCGGAGTGACCGCGCTCTCCGGCCTCACCGCCTGCTCGGTGCCGGCACCGCGCCGTCCCACCCCGATGGCCGACCCCGCACCGGGTATGCCGATCGCCAGTTCGCACCGCGCGCAGTTGATGCAGATCCTCGCCCACCCCGACGACGACCTGTACTTCATGAACCCGGACACCCAGCGGATGGTGGACTCCGGAGTGCCGCTGCTCTGCGTGTACGTCACCGCGGGCGACCACGACGGCCGCAACCACGTACCCGGGGAGTCGGAAGTCCCCGCCGACCGCCCCGGCTACTCCTCCGCCCGCCACCAGGGCCTGCGGCAGGCCTACGCCACCCTGCTCGGCCTCGACAAGTTCACCCGCTGGCAGCGCGGGGTCACGACACTCCGGGGCGACCACCGCGCCGAGATCAACACACTCACCAACGGCCACCGCCGGGTGGAGCTGGTCTTCCTCAACCTGCCCATGCACACCCCCCGGCGCTGGGAGGCCCTCGGCAGCCTCTGGCACGACCGGGCGCTCGGTCTGCACACCGTGGTCGCCGCGGACTCGCCGCTGCGCAAGACCGTCTCGTACGACTACGACGAGCTGATCGACGTGCTCGTCGGGCTCATGGACGAGTACCGGCCCACGGTGGTCCAGACCCTGGACCCCGACCCGGACATCCAGCACAGCGACGAGGCCACCCGCAAGAAGGACAGCGAGCAGCCCGGCTACTCGGACCACCCCGACCACACGGCGGTCGCCTGCTTCAGCTGGGCCGCGCTGCTGCGCTGGGTCGCCGAGGCGACAAAGGACGGCGGCGAGGTGCCCGGCTTCGTCGCCACCGCCTTCCGCGGCTACTACAACCGCCACTGGCCCAAGAACCTGCCCCCGCGGATACTCCGCGACAAGGCCGCGCTGCTCGTGCCCTACGGTGGCGACCCGCAGTGGGACTGCGGCAACGCGTCGGGCTGCGGCGACTACAACGTGGGCGGCAGGCGCCCGTTGACCAACAAGAAGGGCTGGGTCCGCTCGACCCACCACCGCTTCCCGGGCGCGGGGCCGGTCGTCGCCACCGAGAAGGACGGGCGGCTGGCCGCTTACGGGGTGCTCGGGCTGCGTACCGTGCGCTGGCGTGAGACGGCTCCCGGCAGCGGGCAGTGGGGCGCCCCGCAGGACCTCGGTGGCGGGCCGCTCGCCCCGGCGCTGGGCTCGGCGGCGCTCCCGGACGGCCGCCGACTGCTGTTCGGGCTGCGCTTCGCCGCCCTCGGCGGCCATGGCAGCGAGAACCGGCGCGAGGTGGTGCTGCTCGAACAGCGTTCCGCGGGCGGGGAGTTCCTCGCCTGGCAGGGTCTGGGCAATCCGGAGCGGGACGATGACCGGGGCCGGCGTATCGGTGTGCCCGTCGCGGTGGCGTCCCCCGACGGGCGGGTGCATCTCTTCGTACGCAACGCGGACAAGGGCCTCAGCACGCGCGTCCGGGGCGCGGACGGGCGCTGGGACCGCTGGCGCGATCTCGGCGGCGCGGAGGTGCAGGACGGGCTGTCCGCGGTCGTGGACAGCGCGGGCCGGATCCATGTCTTCGCGGCGGGCCACGACACCGTGCACCACTGGGCGCAGGACCGGCTCGGCGGAGGGATCGCCTTCCAGCCGAACCGTCCGGGCGGGCTCCCCGTCCCAGGCGGCGCCCTCACCGCGCTGGCGACCGGCGACGGCGGGATCGAGCTCTACTACCGCGAGCCGGCGTCCGCCGCCGTGCTCGCCGTGCGGCCGGACACCTCCCCCGTTCGCCCGCGCACCGAACGCCTCGACGGCTACGGCACTCTCGAAGCGGCCGACAGCCCCAACGGCAGGGTGCTGCTCGGCCAGGACCTGGACGGCCGGGCCCTCATGCTGAGCGGCGACAAGCGGCTGACCCGCGTCCAAGGCGCCCAACCCCTCGGCTCCCCCACGCTCCACCTGGGCCGCTCGGGCGCTACCGCGGTCGGCATGGGCCCGGACGCCCGCCCGTGGACCTGGTACGCCGAGGGCGGCACACCCGGCTGATCTCCGGGCGCCCGGGCCCGTACAACGCGAAGAGGCCCCGCCCCCGACGGGGGGGGGGCCCGCGCGGGGGGGTGGGGTGGGGCGACCCGGGCCAAAACACGGTCATTAGGTTAAGTCT
>NZ_JBHXFA010000130.1:0-4986 GCF_042724175.1 Streptomyces sp. NPDC127084 | reverse complement strand
CGCGCCCGGCCCCCCCCCTCCGCCGGCCCCCCCACTAGCCCCCTACCCATCCACCCATCCACCCCCCGCGCCCCCCCCAAACCCCCCCCCCGCCCCCCCCACGGCCGGGGGCCGCGCCTCTCGCTTGGTGCTCTTGAGGAGCTACCAGGTCAAACCGTCAGACTTACTTGACGATCTTGGTGACCTGGCCGGCGCCGACGGTCCGGCCACCCTCACGGATGGCGAACTTCAGGCCCTCCTCCATGGCGACCGGCTGGATCAGCGAGACCGACATGGTGGTGTTGTCGCCCGGCATGACCATCTCGGTGCCCTCGGGGAGGGTCACGACGCCGGTCACGTCCGTGGTACGGAAGTAGAACTGCGGGCGGTAGTTGTTGAAGAACGGCGTGTGGCGGCCACCCTCGTCCTTGGAGAGGATGTAGGCCTGCGCCTCGAACTCGGTGTGCGGGGTGACCGAGCCCGGCTTGATGATGACCTGGCCGCGCTCGACGTCCTCGCGCTTGATGCCGCGGAGCAGCAGACCGACGTTCTCACCGGCCTGGCCCTCGTCGAGCAGCTTGCGGAACATCTCGATACCGGTGACCGTGGTGGTGGTCTTCTCGGTCTTGATGCCGATGATGTCGACGGTCTCGTTGACCTTGAGCATACCGCGCTCGATACGACCGGTGACGACGGTGCCACGACCGGTGATCGTGAAGACGTCCTCGATCGGCATCAGGAACGGCTTGTCGACGTCACGCTCGGGCTGCGGGATGGACTCGTCCACGGCCTTCATCAGACCGAGGAGCTTCTCGCCCCACTCCTTGTCGCCCTCGAGCGCCTTCAGCGCCGAGACGCGGACGACCGGCAGGTCGTCGCCCGGGAACTCGTACTCGGAGAGGAGCTCACGGACCTCGAGCTCGACGAGCTCCAGGATCTCCTCGTCGTCCACCATGTCGGCCTTGTTCAGGGCGACGACGATGTACGGAACGCCGACCTGGCGGGCCAGGAGCACGTGCTCCTTGGTCTGCGGCATCGGGCCGTCGGTGGCGGCGACCACGAGGATGGCGCCGTCCATCTGGGCAGCACCGGTGATCATGTTCTTGATGTAGTCCGCGTGACCGGGGCAGTCGACGTGGGCGTAGTGACGCGACTCGGTCTGGTACTCGACGTGCGCGATGGAGATGGTGATACCGCGCTGGCGCTCCTCAGGAGCCTTGTCGATCTGGTCGAAGGCCGAGGCCTCGTTCAGGTCCGGGTACGCGTCGTGCAGCACCTTGGTAATGGCGGCCGTAAGGGTCGTCTTACCGTGGTCAATGTGACCGATGGTGCCGATGTTGACGTGCGGCTTAGTCCGCTCGAACTTCGCCTTCGCCACTGGGGTCCTCCTGTGGAGTGGTTCTGTACGCCTTACTCATCGGCGCCAGGTGATCTTTGCTGGTGGTGCCGGCCGCCGGGGCGAACCTCACGGGTTCGCGGGGAACGCCCCTGCGGTCACGGCGTCAAGCCTACGGCGTGAACTCGGGTGAGTTACTCGCCCTTGGCCTTCGCGATGATCTCCTCGGCGACGTTCCGCGGAACCTCGGCGTAGGAGTCGAACTGCATCGAGTAGCTTGCGCGACCCGAGGTCTTGCTGCGGAGGTCTCCGACGTAGCCGAACATCTCCGAGAGGGGCACGAGGCCCTTCACGACGCGCGCGCCGCTGCGCTCCTCCATGGCCTGGATCTGGCCACGGCGGGAGTTGATGTCGCCGATGACCTCACCCATGTAGTCCTCGGGCGTGGTGACCTCGACGGACATCATCGGCTCGAGAAGCACGGGCGAAGCCTTGCGCGCGGCCTCCTTGAA
This sequence comes from Streptomyces sp. NPDC127084, assembly GCF_042724175.1. NCBI lineage: Bacteria > Bacillati > Actinomycetota > Actinomycetes > Kitasatosporales > Streptomycetaceae > Streptomyces > Streptomyces sp. NPDC127084. The sequence continues at coordinate 3,159 of NZ_JBHXFA010000130.1, read as the reverse complement.
GGCCTGCGAGCCGGCGATCTTGAACGCGAGCTCGGAGGAGTCGACCTCGTGGTAGCCACCGTCGAGAAGAATGACGCGGACGCCCGTCATCTCGTAGCCGGCCAGGATGCCGAACTGCATGGCCTCCTGCGCACCGGCGTCCACCGAAGGGATGTACTCCTTCGGGATACGGCCACCGGTGACCTTGTTCACGAACTCGTACGCGGCGTCGCCGCCCTCGATCGGCTCGATCGCGATCTGCACCTTGGCGAACTGACCGGTACCACCGGTCTGCTTCTTGTGGGTGTAGTCGTGACGCTCGACGGCCTTGCGGATCGTCTCGCGGTACGCGACCTGCGGCTTGCCGACGTTGGCCTCGACCTTGAACTCGCGGCGCATGCGGTCGACGAGGACATCGAGGTGAAGCTCGCCCATACCACCGATGATGGTCTGGCCGGTCTCCTCGTCCGAGTGGACCTGGAAGGAGGGGTCCTCCTCCGCGAGACGCTGGATGGCGACACCCAGCTTCTCCTGGTCACCCTTGGACTTGGGCTCGATGGCGACCTGAATGACCGGCGCCGGGAAGTCCATGGACTCCAGGATCACCGGGTTCTTCTCGTCGCACAGCGTCTCACCGGTGGTGGTCTGCTTCAGGCCCATGACGGCGACGATGTCGCCGGCGCCCACCGAGTCGATCTCCTCACGCTTGTTCGCGTGCATGCGGTAGATCTTGCCGATGCGCTCCTTCTTGCCCTTGACGGAGTTCAGCACCGCGGTGCCGGCCTCCAGGCGACCCGAGTAGACCCGGATGAAGGTGAGCTTGCCGAGGTGCGGGTCGCTCGCGATCTTGAAAGCGAGCGCCGACAGCGGCTCGCTCTCGGACGGCTTGCGCTTGACGACCTCCTCCGGGTCCTTGACGTCGTGGCCCTCGATGGCCTCGACGTCCAGGGGGGAGGGGAGGTAGCGCACAACGGCGTCGAGCAGGGGCTGAACGCCCTTGTTCTTGAACGCGGTGCCACAGAACACCGGGGTGACCGTGGTCTCGCCGCCCTTGCCGGAAGCGATGGTGATACGACGGATCGCGGCGTACAGCTGCTCCTCGGTGGGCTCCTGGCCCTCCAGGTACAGCTCCATGATCTCTTCGTCGTTCTCCGCGACGGTCTCGACCAGCTTGCCGCGCCACTCCTCAGCAGCCTCGGCGTGCGTGGCAGGGATGTCGACGACGTCGTACATCTCGCCCTTGGTGGCCTCGGCGGACCAGACAAGAGCCTTCATGCGAACGAGGTCGATGACGCCCTTGAAGTCAGCCTCGGCACCGATCGGAAGCTGCATCACGATCGGAGTGGCGCCGAGGCGGTTCACGATCATGTCGACACAGCGGTGGAACTCGGCACCGGTGCGGTCGAGCTTGTTGACGAAGCAGATACGCGGCACGCCGTAGCGGTCCGCCTGACGCCAGACGGTCTCGGACTGGGGCTCCACACCGGCGACACCGTCGAACACCGTGACGGCACCGTCGAGGACGCGGAGCGAACGCTCCACCTCGACGGTGAAGTCGACGTGACCCGGGGTGTCGATGATGTTGATGGTGTGATCGACGTCCTCGAGCGGCCAGTGACAGGTCGTCGCGGCGGACGTGATCGTGATGCCGCGCTCCTGCTCCTGCTCCATCCAGTCCATCGTGGCAGCGCCGTCGTGGACCTCACCGATCTTGTAGCTCACACCGGTGTAGAACAGGATGCGCTCGGTGGTCGTCGTCTTGCCCGCGTCGATGTGGGCCATGATCCCAATGTTGCGGACCTTGGCCAGGTCAAGCGAAGTGGTGGCCATAAGGCTCAATCTTCTCTCGGTCTCGATGTGGGTAGCGACTACCAGCGGTAGTGCGCGAAGGCCTTGTTGGACTCGGCCATCTTGTGCGTGTCCTCGCGCTTCTTGACCGATGCGCCGAGGCCGTTGGAGGCGTCCAGCAGCTCGTTCATGAGGCGCTCGGTCATGGTCTTCTCACGACGGGCGCGCGAGTAGCCCACGAGCCAGCGAAGAGCCAGCGTGGAGGCACGACCGGGCTTGACCTCGATCGGAACCTGGTAGGTGGCGCCACCGACACGGCGGGACTTGACCTCGAGCGTCGGCTTGACGTTCTCGAGGGCGCGCTTCAGCGTGATGACCGGGTCGTTGCCGGTCTTCTCGCGGAGGCCTTCCATGGCGCCGTAGACGATGCGCTCAGCGGTGGAACGCTTGCCGTTGAGCAGGATCTTGTTGATGAGCGAGGTCACCAGAGGAGAACCGTAGACCGGGTCGATGATGACCGGGCGCTTCGGGGCGGGGCCCTTACGAGGCATTCTTACTTCTCCTTCTTGGCGCCGTAGCGGCTGCGGGCCTGCTTGCGGTTCTTGACACCCTGGGTGTCAAGCGAGCCGCGGATGATCTTGTAGCGAACACCCGGCAGGTCCTTCACACGGCCACCACGCACGAGCACGATGGAGTGCTCCTGCAGGTTGTGTCCCTCACCCGGAATGTAGGCCGTGACCTCGATGCCCGAGGTCAGACGCACACGCGCGACCTTACGGAGGGCCGAGTTCGGCTTCTTCGGGGTGGTCGTGAACACACGCGTGCAGACGCCGCGGCGCTGAGGGGAACCCTCGAGTGCGGGCGTCTTGTTCTTCTCGACCTTGTCCTGCCGGCCCTTACGGACCAGCTGCTGGATCGTAGGCACTACTTCTCCGGTTTCTGTGTGCCGTGTAGTAAAGCTAACCTGGAACATTCGCCGACCCACGCGGTCGGGTGTGTCGAACCCGGCGGGCTTCCGCACAAGGCAGGAAGAGCACGGATTACGGTGGCCGATGGCGGCTCGCCGTGCGGCTGAGGACACGCACACGAACCCAGGCACACCCCAGGCACAAGGTCTGAGCGTACCTAGCGCATCGACTCCGGTCAAAACAAATGCCCGCGCCCACGGCCCGGCGGGGCCGTCACAGGGCATTCACGGAGCCGTCACGGGCTTGGTGGGTCCGTCAGCGCCGACTGCACCACTGCGCCGCCGCGGCGGCGACGGCGCGGGACGAGGGCCCGTCAGCTCGCGGGCGGCGCCCATGACGTCCTGATCGCATGACGTCCTGGTGCATTCTCCTCCGTCGCCGCCCGCACAGGCAAAAGGGCGGCCACCCCGCGCGGTGCGCGGGG
>NZ_JBHXFA010000129.1:13797-21480 GCF_042724175.1 Streptomyces sp. NPDC127084 | reverse complement strand
TACATGTCCATGGACAGCGGCGGCAGCGCGGTCAGCCCGCCCAGCACCAGCGTCACCAGGAACCCCACCCGCCGCGCAGCCACGACACCGCGCTCTGGCTCGTCATGCCCTCGCGTTACCTTGCTTCCTCGCGAGGAGTGTTCTTGTGTGGTCGTGCCGCTTTCCGGCATCGATGGCTCCGGTTCGTGAAGCGTCCCCGCGCTCTCGGCTCACTCCTGAAGGGAGCGGGAGATCGCAGGATGACAGTCGGACGGCCCTCCGCGTGCACCCACGCGGAGGGGGAGCGGCGGCCGGATTTCCCGCCCACGGTACGACCGGTTCCTCGGCAGAAGCGTGAGTAACGGCCGCTCAGTCGCCCAGCCCGCCCTGTCCCGGCCGACCGCGTGCTTATCACGGGGACGCACTGATCACTCTGCTTGGCCGGGGCAGGCTCTCTCCGACGTGGGCACTTCAGTTCTTCCCCAGGGTGAGTGGCGTCAGGTTCGCTTCTACGAGATCACCACGTTGGGCGGAGTGCTCTTCAACGCATGGGGTTGATGGCACGGGCGGGAACGGTGGGATCGAATATCGAGGACACGGTGTGCCGTCTGCGGGGCAGGGGCGTCGTCAGTCCAGGCGGCAGGTGTCGGTGGGGACGATGGCCTGGTTGACGCGGTGGCTGATGGCGCGCAGGGTGCGCTGCTGGGCCTGGGTGAGCGGGTCGAAGACGAGGCGGCGGACTTCCTCGACGTGGCCCGGGGCGGTGGCGACGATCTTTTCCCAGCCTGTTTCGGTGAGGATGGCCAGGGTGTAGCGGCCGTTGTCCGGGTCCGGAGTACGGCGCACCCAGTCCTGCATCTCCAGGCGCTTGACCACGTGGGACAGGCGGGAGAGGGAGCCGTTGGTGAGGACCGCCAGGTCGCTCATGCGCATGGTGCGTTCGGCGGCCTCGGACAGGGTGGCGAGGACCTGGTACTCGAAGTGGCTGATCCGGGCGTCGCGCTGCAGCTGGATGTCCAGCGCGTTCGACAGGTTGATCACCATGGCGGTCAGGGAGAGCCAGGTCTGCTTCTCGTCGGCGTTAAGCCAGCGGGGATCACGGGTGTCCATGACCTCATCTTAACTTGATTCTTCAAGTCAAATCCAATCCACTTCACTTGACGCTTCAAGTTAATCGGACTAGCGTCAACTTGAACCTTCAAGTCAATGCATGAGGAACCCCCTGATGAACACCGCTTTGTGGATCACTGCCAGCGTCCTAGCGCTCCTGTTCCTTGTGGCCGGACTGATGAAGATCAGCCAGGCACGGGAGAAGCTGGCCGCCTCCGGCATGGCCTGGGCCGAAGACATCCCCGCCGGCGCGATCAAGGCGATCGGCGCGGTCGAGGTCCTCGGTGCCGTCGGCCTCGTGCTGCCCGCCGCGGTGAACATCGCACCGGGCCTGGCGCCCTGGGCCGCCCTGGGCCTGGCGGCCACCATGCTCGGCGCCGCGGCCACCCATGCCCGTCGCAAGGAGAACCAGATGATCGCCCTCAACCTGGTCCTCCTGGCCCTCGCCGCAGTCGTCGCCTGGGGCCGCTTCGGCCCCCACGCCTTCTGAGGCGCACCACCTCTTCCCCCAGCCTGATCACGTAGACAAGGAATCGACATGATCGACCGCCGCAACGTCCTCCGAGGCGGAGGCGCCGCTGCCCTGGGCGCCCTCGCCATCACCGCCGTAGCCAGCGGAACCGACCTGGCAGCCGCCGCCACCGGCACCCGGGAAATGCTCGGCGACCCAGCCTCCACGCCGGAGGCCGAGTCCCTTTGGCCGGCCAACCTGACTCGTACGGAGCGCAAGCACCTTGAGGTCTTCGATGAGCTGGACTTCGCCATCTACTCCGGGCAGCAGTGGGACAGGATCGGCGAGAGCCACGCACAGAACATCCGTGTCCACTGGCCTGACGGCCACTACACGGACGGCATCGACCGGCACATCGCCGATATGAAGAGCCAATTCGTCTGGGCCCCGGACACGCGCATTACCGAGCACCCGATCCGCATCGCCAAGGACAACCTGACCTCGGTGACCGGCGTCATGCAGGGCACCTTCACACGTCCCATGCCGGACGGCAAGGGCGGCTTCATCCAGCCGACGGGCAAGAAGTTCTCCATCAACATGGCCACGGTCGGCATCTGGAACAAGCACGCAGTGATGGAGGAAGAGTTCCTCTTCTGGGACAACCTGACCTTCTACCGGCAGATCGGCCTCGCCTGACCCGTGCATGGCCCGACGATGCGGCAACCGCCGGGCCACGCGCAGGCGCGTGCGCCATCGCCACCACCCGGGCGCGGCGACCGGCGAACTGCTTCCCCGACGCGGCCACGGTCTCCTGTCCCCGGCAGACGCGGAGGGCCCCCACCAGTGGCCTGCACCTCGAGTGCGGCGAGTCGGTACAGGTCGCCGTCGTCTGTCCTGCCGGACACGGACCGCCTGTGGCTCACTGTGGCCACCACCCGGCTGATGGCCGCGGCGTCCCCGGCGCAGCGGTAGCCACTCCCACCCTTCCCCCGGCAAGGCGACGATCCAAGATCATCAAACACGAACGGACAGGACTCAGCAGCATGACCGAACCAGTGAAGGGCCCCGCCGGCTACTTCCCCTCGATCGAGAAGAAGTACGGCCGCCCGATCAGCGAGTGGAAGGACCTGGTCCGCTCCTCACCCTGACCAAGCACATAGACCTCGTCTCCTGGCTCAAGACCGAGCACGGCCTGGGCCACGGCCACGCCAACGCGCTCGTCGCGCACACCCTTGCCGAAGGCAGCGGAAAGTGAACGGCGCCTGACCTCGAACAGGGGAGACCGCGGCCTCTCGCGTGATCAACCGCGGAGGTCGCGGTGCTTGTCCGGTCCCCGGTCGCCCGGAAATGGCGCATGGCGACCGAGGACCCAAGATCGTGCCGCTTGCTCATTTCGAGTCGGAAGGTGCCGTACGGGTCGACGTTCTACCAGAACAGGTCTGTCAGCCGCGTCGGTCCTCGTCGAGAGCCTCGATGCCGGCGCCGGTTCGGCCGGGACCTGCTGCACCGGCAGGGTGTTGACGTGGACGAGCGCGGACTGGAGTGGGTGCGGCGCGAGCACCGACGTCTTGGGTGGCGCAAACCCGGAACGATACGTCAGATCCGTCGGGCAGTCCCGGATTTCGCAACGGTCATCCCTGGCCCGGTCCGCGATGACGGTCAATCGGTAGGCAAGTCGGTGGCATGCCTGGCGTCGAGGGTGAGTCGGCAGTGCTCGGTGCCGAGGTGTTCGACGACCGAGCCGCTTGGTGCCCAGCGGCCGACGATGCCGGCTGGCACGTCAGCCAGTGTGGGGCCGAAGCGGCAGTCGGTTGTCTCGGTGAGCCGCATGCCCGCGTCCTGGTAGCGCGCGATGTCCGCAGGAGTCAGAACGAGGCTGAATTCGAGAAGGCCGACGATCCTGCCGGACGGCACGTCCTACGAGCACCAGCCTGAGCTTATGGGCCTGGATGCGCTGCAGCAGGCCGACGTGGCACATCAGGCGCCAGGCTTCGTCGTAGACGATCCAGCGCCTACCGCTGTTCGGGTCGGTGAGTGCGCTCTCCATCCAGGCAGAGGCGCAGGCCCCTCACACCGACCTCGCCCTGAGAGCCTCGGTGGGTCGGCGGTTCTCATAGCCCGGTGCGCGGGGGACGCCGGCAAGCGACGTGCCTGCGCCAGGCTGTACGGGTGATGAGAGCTCCCGTAATGACAATCCACAGCAATTGCGGCCAGACGGCGAGGCGCTCCACAGCCCCCTGCAACCGCTCAGGTTTGTTGAGAATGACGAATGCCTCGGCTGTGAGTCCGGCAAATCCACAGAAGATCCCTGCGACTCCCCACCTCCGCCTTCCCGCAGCGTATGTCGCCCAGCCGAGCAAAAGCACTCCCATCGATGCAAAAATGATCGTGATTCCGGCCGACGCGAGATGAGGGACTTTGCGGAGATTCTCCGGATTGAGGGCCGTGGAAATGAATGCTGCACCGCTTACTGCGAGGGCGCTCAAGCCAAGATTCCTCGTACGGCTGGCTGCCCAATAGGGAGCACTGCACCATGCGCCAAGAATGGTGCACAGACCTGCCACGATCCACGAAATGTCGCTCGCCAGGTGCCATGGGGAGCAGGTCCACAAACCATCAATGCTTGCGCACTGTGTGATTCCTAGATCCGAGATGATATATCGATGGAAGTTATAGGCAGGCCATCGTGAGGCAACGATGAGGTCCACCACCATGATCTGCACGACAGCCATCCAGGCAGTGCCGCCTACTACTTCTCGATGGAACACAACCAGTTGACAGTCCTTCATGCGCAGATTCTGGCCCAAGTGTTGTCCCATAAAGGATCTTTGAGTCGCCTCGGGCGTGGCGGGCTGCTGTTCGGCCCGCCGCCTATCCGGCGAGGGCGAGGTTGTGCATCCGGGCGATGCCGAGCATGGCGTAGTGGACGCCCTCGCCCGGCTCACCGCGGCATACCTCCACACCCAGCTCCACCCCGGCGCCCCCACGTGGCAGACCGCCTGCGAGGCACTGACGACCGGCACCGACCCGGTAGGACGAGTCGAATCCAAGTAGCCCCCTGCGGCCACGACCCGTATCGGACGGCCCGCGGCGTCGTCGTTCGGCTCGCCGCGCCGGGTCGCGCAGGGGCCGCAGCCCTTCGCGCGTCCCCGAGAGCCGGGCGGGTATGTCCTCCGGAATCCTCAGCACTCAGCGTGCCCTCGGTTCCACCGCCGGCTACGCGGTCTTCGGCGCTGTTCTGGCCGCCACTCTCGCCCACACGCTGGACAGTTCCCTCACCACCGCGCTGCCCGACGATCAGCAGCGCGCCGCGGTCACCCAGCGGATCACCACCCGGGCCGATCCCCATGCCTACATCGAGGAGATCGGCCCGGGGCGCTCCATTCCCAGCGCCTCCGCCGCGCAACAGGACAAGATCATGACCGCTGCCGACGACGCGTTCACCCGCGCCGCGCAGACCAGCATCGCCGTGGGGAGCGTCCTCAACGTGCTGATTCTGATCATCTCTGTCCGGGGCCTGCCGCGACCGGCACGACGATCGCCGACCGTGTGAACGCACCTCGGCGTACCCGGACTTCTGCGTATCCCTGGCTTCTCGGGGCGCTCGCTGGTCTTCTCGTCGGGTGAGAACGCGGACGGTCTTTTCCCCGGCTCTGTCCTGGGGCACGGCGGTGGCAGCGGTCCCGCCGCGCATCCCGCCGTGCCTTTCCCTTGTTCCGCCGAGGCGGCGGAAGTCTGCGGGGCCGTCGTCGTTCTTCGGTTCCCGGTCCGGTCTTTCACCGGTTCCCGGTCGTGGCCCTCGTCGCGGCCGGTGTGCGCTGCCGGACTGGATGGCGAGCGGTGCCCGCCGTCGGCGGAGGTGCGGGCGACGGCCCCGAGTCGTGTGGACCGCGAGCGGAGCGCGTCTGGCGCACGTGCCGTGGCTCACGCCGGTGCGGTCAGGACAGGACATGGTGCTTGGGTGTCTGTCAGTTGTTGCAGCCGGTGACGGGGGCGGGGCTGAGGAGGCAGTTGGTGGGGGCGCCGCGTGCGAAAGGCGCGTCCCTGGCGCCGATGTGCTGGTCGTCCCAGACCAAAGACGGATTTCCGCCTCAGGACACTAGGGTCGGCCATGCCGATCAGGTTCACGCCGCCGAGCGGCCTGGGTGTCGGTGGAGTTGCCTGGTACGGCCTTGGTTGCCCAGGCTGACGCGCGGTTGTCGACGTGGCCCTTGCCTGGACCCCCGACGTCAGGGCCGGGGCACGTCGTCCGCGCGGGCGAAGGCGGTGCCGGTGCGTTCCTCGGAGAGGGTCCACAGGCGGCGGGCGGCGGGCGGCGGTCGTGTCGGCGGCGCGGGAGCGGCCGGCGAGGGGGCGCTGCGTTCCTCGAACATGCCCTCGGGGACGGTGAAGCTCGCGCCCGGCAGGTCCTGCACGGTGTGTAGAGGGTGGGCAGTGCGCCGGCCTGGGTGCCCTGGGCGATGAGCCAATTTCCCAGGCGCAGGAAGCTGGCGTCGTTCTTCTGAAGGTTGGTGGCGGACCAGCCTGGGTGCGGCCAGGGCCCGTACGGCCGAGCCCGCGGCAGTGAAGCGCCGCTGGAGTTCCAGGGTGAACAGCGGGGCCCCGAGCGGATCTGGGCAGCATCTCGAGCACTGACGGCCTCACCGGCGTCGGGCTGCCGGGCTTGTCAGCCAGTCCGCTCGACAGTGGGTGGCGTTGCGGGGCACCGTGCAGTCCGGGCACAGCGGCAGCCCGTACCGGGCCGGCGGCTGCCATGAAGGCGCTCCAGCGGATGGCAAGGGCGGTTTGAGCGCCGGGGCGATTTGCTCCTCAGATCTGTAGGCGCGAGCGGACGTGGGCGCGGATGTCCTGCGGGTGCTGCAGCGCCGCGGAGACGGCGACACGGACCCCGGTGGTCGACGTGGCCAGCGACATGCTCGGTGCCCCCAGGTTGTCCTCCAGGGCGGCGACCTCCGGGAGATGGGGCAGATGGATCCATCCGGCGCGCTGTGGCAGGCCACGCGCCTTGATGTGTCGGAGCACGCCGTACATGAGGTGGTTGCACATCAGTGTCCCCGGCGCGTCGGAGATGTCGGCGGGGACACCGGCCTCGCGCATCGCCAGGACCATCGCGCGCAGAGGGAGGGTCGACCAGTACGCCACGGGACCGTCGGGATCGGTGAGCTCGTCCTCCAGTATCCGACCGCAGTTGTCAGCTACCTGGTAGCGGGCGGAATCGTTGAAGTTCTGAGCGACGCGCTCTACGGTGATCATCGACCGCCCGCCGTACTCGCCCAGCATCACGACGATTTGCGGAGTGGTCCGGTCGATCGCCTCGGACACGACGTCGATGCAGTCGAACCACCTGCTCGGCGCCACCAGCCCCGTGATCTCAGCACCGTCGATCTCCGTGCCGTCGAGGACCTCGGCGACGCCTTGAGCGGGGTTGACCGGCGTCGTGCCGTACCGCTCGAAACCGGCCACGAGTACTTGCGTCACTGATCCCGCCTCCTTCTCTCCCTCGGCGGCAGGTGACTCAGAACCGGCGTTCCCAGCGTAAGACGGTCACAACTGTGACGCCTACCCACCCGTCGGCCGGACAACGGGCCGCCGACCCGGAAGCGCTGGCCTGGTAGGTCAGCCACGACGGCGCCAGTAAGCGGCCCGGCGGTACTGGTCCTACGGGCATCTACGCGGCCTCCGAGGGCGGGCTAGCACACCGCAGGGAGGCGCAGGCGGCTTCGGCGCCCGGAGGCTCCGGCTGCCGCACCGTCTATCGGCGAGGGTGGTCGTTCGCCGACGGCGTCGGTCCACTGCGATCTCGTCCCGGGGCACGGACGCGCTGTCGTTCACGCGGTGCGGTACGGCGAGAGGGGGCAGGTCGCTGCGCACTCGTGCATCACGATCAGGGTGTCGATCGGATATGTCGATACGGTGCTCGCCAATGCCTGCCCTGCTTGTGCTGGGACGGGGGATGGCGCTGCGCGCTCTCCCCCGTCATCTTCGGTTGGACCCCAACGCGGCGCGACGAAGCCGGGACGCTCCCGCCCGTACAGGGGCCGGGTGTCGGTGGGTGGCTGCCCGGAGTTCGGACCCGGTGGTTGCAGGCGCCCCACCCCGCGCCGGTGCGGGCGGCAAGGGCGGTGTAATAGCCACCGCCCCCC